>JAUNLE010000006.1:0-1033 GCA_030532415.1 Coriobacteriia bacterium
TATTAAGAATAGTTCTGCCGCGAAGGGTTGGAACTTTTTTTATCGCTCGATTGTTGATTTCTTCAAAGGTTTTCGCCGCATCTAAAATCTCAAAAATGTCTTCCTTTGTTAAATCATGCATATCGATAAGGTCACGTACCGACAGCATGATTACTCCTCATCTTCAATATAAATATCGAGTGAATCAAGTTCATCTACTGGCTTAATGCGAAAGACAATTTTCTCAGAGCGCGCCGATGGAATATTTTTACCAACAAAGTCGGCTCGAATAGGAAGTTCACGATGTCCTCGATCACACACCACCGCAAGCTCAACTCTTGCAGGGCGACCATAATCGACAAGTGCCTCCAAAGCAGCGCGAATGGTGCGGCCGGTAAACAAAATGTCGTCGACAAGCACCACGTTTTTTTCGTCTAAATTAACTGGTATTTGGCTTGCATGAATGGACGGGGTAAGATTGCTCGAAAAATCATCGCGGTATAAGGTGATGTCAAGGGTTCCTACAGGAACTTCAACACCTTCAATATCTTCTATGATTTGAGACAGACGATGTGCCAGTACATCGCCGCGACGCACAATGCCTAAAAGCACCAAATTATCGGTGCCTCGATTATGCTCTAAAATTTCATGAGCTATCCGGGTGAGTGAGCGAGCTATGGCATCTTCATCCATAAGGTTCGCTTTTAATGAATACCCTTTCATATCTTTCCTCTCTCGTGAAAGGTATGAGGTATCTCAAGGTTTTTATTTTGATTCAAGTTTATTCACCTTGCAGGTATCTCGTACCCTAATTAAAGGTTTAAGCAAGCCTACTCCATTTGACTAGGCTCCTGCAAGGCTTATATTCAATTATTTATAGTTGTTTAACACTATTGTGACAATTTTTTTGATTGTAGTCGCTGCGTGATGAAGCTAACGAGCGCAATTAAGACGAGCAATGCCACGTTAATAAGAATAATGGTTCCGCCCGGCTTTAAATTAAAGTAATAGGAAACAAAAAGCGCAAGTATGGTTGAAACTACAGCAGATAAGA
>JAUNLE010000006.1:1043-17597 GCA_030532415.1 Coriobacteriia bacterium
TTGACGATAGCCCTTTCCCAGCAAAAGGCCACATATAACAGGGACAACCATAATGCCACTAACGATTAAGGCTCCCACTGCCCTTGAGGCAATAGCAATGGCAAGCGCAATGATAATGGTAAGTAAAAAGTTCATAAAATTAACGGGAACGCCAGAAAGACGAGCGAGTTTCTCATCAAAGGCCATAAGTTCAAACTCGCGCCAAAACAGAGCAAAGACCACAAAAATAACGAGCGCAAGAATAATTACGCCACGAAATTCAGCCTCACTAATTGCGACAATTGAGCCGAATAAAAATGAATTAAAATCGGTCGCGTTTTTCACGAAACCAGATAAAATACCAGCAATACCAATTCCCGTTGAACTTACAATCGCTATTGCGACGTCGGCGTTATGGGGAAGCTTTTCTCTGATAAATTGAATCGAAAGCGCTCCAATAATAGCTGCAATCAGTGCACCTAAAATAGGATTCAGACCGGCTATAAGACCGGCAGCTACACCAGCAAGTGAGAAGTGCGAAAGCGCATCTCCCATCATTGAAAGGTGTCTGAGCACCACATTCATACCAAGCATTGGAATAATGATCGCCAACAGTATGCCAACGACAAAGGCCATACGCATAAACTGGTAAGAAAAAATCTCCATATCACTATTCCTTAGAGGTTTTTATTGTCTGAAGACCCTCAAGAAGCATAAAAGCATCTGCATAGCCTTTTATATCTTGCGGATCATGTGTAACCATAAGAATTGTAGCGCCACTTTCTTTATTCTTTTTATTGAGTAAGTCATATAAGGCGTGTTGGCTTTCTTGGTCAAGACCTGCAGTTGGCTCATCTAAGATCAGTAGATCTGGTTGGGTGACGAGTGCTCTTGCAAGCATAATGCGCTTGAACTGCCCACCTGACAAGGTAGCAATAACTTTATTCCTCATCTCGTACATACCACCAAATTCAAGAGCATCTTTAACGAGCTTGGCGCCCTCTTTTGGAGGAAGCTTAAGGGGGCCTGACAGCGTATACAAATTCGACTGAACAATTTCAAGTGCCGTAGCGGGAAAATGTGGGTTTACATTCGATTGAGGAACATAGGCAATGCGGCGCCAGTCCTTGAAGGTAGAAATATCCTCACCAAAAATTTTTATGCTACCTGAATTCACCTTCAGCTCATTGAGTATGAGTCTGATTAAAGTAGACTTACCAACCCCATTTCCTCCAATAATACCCAGGTAGTCCCCTTCATCAACTGAAAATGATGCATGCGAAAAGATTGCTTGATCAGAATATGAAAAACTTACATCGATAAATTCTAAGGCCTTAGGCATGCATCCTACCACTTTCGCTTTGAAATGCTTTTAAAAAAAACGATACAAAGGTTTTTTGCTACACATAGATAAATTCGCGGACTAAAGGTATTGTATCCTGCTTTAAAGTAAGCTTGAACTAAGTGTCTCAAGATTTTTTTCCATAAGGGTGTAATAATCAAGCCCAGCACGTGCATCTTCTTCACTTAAGGCTTCTACCGTATAAAGTGTTGCTAAGCGTACACCGCTTTCTTTTGCTACCACTTCAGCTATTTTTGGAGATACAAACTCTTCGGTAAAAATAACCTTAAGCTCGTGTGCTTTGACGAAATCAATAAGCTGAGCCATAGTTTGAGGGCTTGGCTCTTGATCAGCGTTAATTCCAGCAATTCCAATGTTTTCAAGTCCATAATCATGAGCTAAATAAGCAAAGGCGCCATGAGAACTTACTAACTTGTTTGTTGAGGCCTTGCTCATAACTTCCTCATACGCCTTGTCCAGCGCTTCAAGCTTAGCCTTAAGCGCCTCATAGTTTGCCGTATAGCCTTCCTTATGCTGTTCATCGGCCTTTATAAAGCTTTCATAGATTGCTTCTGCTTGCTGTAAGGCTCGTTTTGGAGAAAGCCACAGATGTGGGTCAAAAGCTGAGTGCTGGTGTGCAAGTTCATGCGCTTCATCATGATGAGCATCGTTTTCATCCATGTGCTCGCCTAGCATCTCGTTTTCTTGCTGTACCTCAAGCAGTTCGGTATTTTTTGAGGTATCAACGACAAGCACATCCTTATTGTTGCTTGAAGCAAGTAAATCATCGACCCAAAGCTCAATGCCGGCGCCATTCATGACTAAGATATCGGCTCCTTCAAGCCTTGCAATATCTTGCGGAGAAGGCTCCCAGTCGTGCGGTTCGGCTCCTTGCGGCAGTAAGGACTCCACCTGCCCAAACTCTCCAGCTATTTCTTGACTTAAATAGGTGACAGGATAAATGGTAGTGAGCACACTGAGCCCAGCTTCACTCTTTTCGGCCTGAACGTTAGCCTCTGGCATGGCTTGCTCTTGCTGGCTTTTAGCATCCATAGAAGTCGAAGGATTTTGTTGATTACATCCGCCAATACTTATAGTTACACTCATGAGCACAGCTAAGACGAGTGGGATATTTTTCTTATGAGATAGTATGTGCATTCTATTCCTTTCTAAAACGACAGGAACTATCCTATTGCAAATGCGAATCGTTCGCAAGTATAATTTACAGAAAAGAAAGGACGTCAATGCTTACTAATTCAGAGTTTTTACGATCGTATGATTTGAAAGTGACTCCAACGCGAATCGCGGTTTTGGAGGTCTTACAAGAATCGAAAAAGCCAAAAACTGCCGAAGAGCTCTATGACCTCGTAAAAATGAGAAGGCAAATTTCGCTTGCTACCGTGTATAGGACGCTTTCGCAATTTTCTGACGCAGGTTTTGTGATGAAAGAGACAACGCTTGAAGGCTCGATGAACTACCAGCTTTCACGAGAAAATCATTCACACTATATTATCTGCACACGTTGTCATACAAAAATAGACTTAGGAAACTGTCCTTTAGATAAGCTCAGTGACTCTATTCAAAAAGCTACAGGTTTTACTGTTACGGGCCATTCACTAGAGTTAAGCGGCCTTTGTCCAGATTGTCAGAAGAAAAACTAAGAAGCTCTTTTCAGCAAAATTTCGACTCGCAAGTCTTCGAGCAGGCAATAAAAGCCTTACTTACCAGGCGCGCTCCATTTCAAGCTCTTGTGATATCTTCTCCCCTAGCTCGGTTTTTCCTAAGGAACGCTCCTGTAGATCATCAAGTGCAGCTTGCAAATCCCAAGGCAAGACGTCAAGATAGGAAAGCTGTTGATGAGTTATTGGATGTTCAAACGAAATCCTATAGGAATGTAAGAACTGACGTGTAAGACCTAAATGGGCAGAATTTCTCTTTGAACTATAGAGCGGATCTCCAACACAGGGATGATGGATATATGCCATATGCACCCTAATTTGATGGGTTCTACCTGTGTATAGTTTACATTCTAAGAGTGTAAAGCCGCTATCTTTTTTCATGGCATCAAAGCGTTCAAGCACCGTGAAGGTGGTAAGCGCATCTCGAGCATGCGGCTCATTTGATACCACCATTTTCATACGATCTTTACCTGAACGAGCAATTGGCCCATCAATAATACCAGTCTCAGGTGCAATCATACCTTGGACAAGCGCAAGATACCTTCGATCAACCGTTCTAAGTTTTATTGCATTTTGCAGTGCAGCCTGCGTTTCATCATCTTTAGCAGCAAGCATAAGCCCGCTCGTATCCTTATCAAGCCTATGCACAATACCTGGTCTATCATCCCCTTGACGAAGTCCTAGGTGCTCTGCTCCGACGTGTGCCACTAAGGCATTTGCAAGCGTACCTCGCTCGTGCCCAGGTGAAGGATGAACTACAAGACCTGCCTGTTTGGATAAGACGATGAGATATTCATCCTCATGACGAATATCGAGCGGGATAAAATCCGGGACAATGACTGCACTGGTGTTTTTAGGGAGCTCAACTAATACCTGGTCGCCTTCTTCTACCAAATGCTTCTTACTTTTCACGCAGGTATCGTTTAGCAGTACCTTACCTTCTTCAATAAGTTTTGCGCCCTGACTTCGTGACTTGATTAAAGAAATCGTTGCAAGAAAACTATCAAGACGCATACCTGCATCTTCACTATCTACAACGGTTAAGTAATGCCTATCGTCCATAGTGCTTACGCTGCCTTCTCTTCATTTGAGTCTAAGAATAAAACAGCAATGACAAATAGGGCTGCACCAATCGTTATGCAAATATCTGCAACATTGAATACTGGAAAGTTCATAAAGGCAAACGATAAAAAGTCGGTTACAAAACCATAGGCAATTCTATCGATAATGTTGCCAAGGGCTCCAGCAACTATAAGGCTTAGCGAGAAAACCTGTAGTTTTGAGTGGTAATGCCCACCTAGGATAAACCACAGCGAAGCTAGGCTCACGAGCGTAGCCATCACAATAAAATACCAATATGCGCCTTCCAATATACCGAAGGCGGCACCGGTATTCTCTACATAGGTAAAATTTAGGATTTTTGGTATACCAACAAGTGGACTTGTCAAACCTGCCAGCGCCTCACGTGCCCAAACTTTGCTGCTTTGATCGATGACTAACAAAACAGCAATAATAAGCAAAAAGACAAGAGACGCAAGGGCTGGCCTGGTTTTCTTTTTCAATCTATTCGAGCTCCTCTAAAACTTGTGCACAACGCTCGCAAACATCTTCATGTTTTGGATTGCCTCCAAGCTCTCGAATATTCCAGCAGCGTGGACACTTTTCTCCATCGGCGGCGTTTACGCTAACTGAAACCTCTTCAGCTACTTCAAATTTCAGATCATGGACGATGAAAAATTCACGAAGAGCCGCTTTGCCCTCTTCATTATCAAAGGCATCAAGGAATGCTTGAGGAGCTGAAATAAGGATGTTTGCTTCCTGGCTCTTGTTGATTACTTCCTCGCCTCTTGCAGTTTCAAGCGCTTTGGTAACCGCATCACGAAGTTGCAGCGCAAGACGATATTCTTTGAGAACGGCCTGAGCTTGTTCATCGGAAATCTTTGGTGTATACCAATCCAAGAGTGCACCATACTCAAATTCTTTGAGGGCCTCTGGCATGTACTCTAAGACCTCATCGACCGTAAAGGCTAAAATTGGTTGCAAAAGTCTCATAAGACATTGCAGCGTTTCGTTTAGTACCGTTTGCGCGCTACGACGAGACTTCCAGTGAGGAGCATCTGAATAGAGTCTATCTTTGAGCGCATCCATATAGATATTGGAAAGTTCACTTACTGCATAATCATAAATTGGGCGGAAGACTGCGTGGAATCGATACAGCTCGTAATTGGCCTTTACCTCATTTTCAAGCTCATTTAAGCGTGCGAGTGCCCACTTATCAATTGGCAAAAGCTCTTCAAAGGCTACGGCATCTTTATCGGGATTAAAGTCCTCTAAATTAGAAAGTAAGAATCTAAAGGTGTTTCTAATACGACGATACGCATCTGATGTTCTATCTAAAATTGATTTAGATACCGACATATCTTGCGAGGAGTCGGTTGAAGCAACCCATAAACGTAAAACTTCTGCTCCAAGCGTATCTGCGATCTCGTTTGGATCAATAACATTTCCAACGGACTTAGACATTTTCTTGCCTTGTTCATCTACGGTAAAGCCTTGTGAAACTACCTTCTTATAAGGGGCCTTCTCATAAGCTCCAACTGAAGTGAGCAAGGAAGATTGGAACCAGCCACGATGTTGATCTGATCCTTCAAGATACATATCTGCGGGGCGATGAAGTCCAATTTCTGGATAGTTCTCTAAAACTGCGGTATGAGAAACTCCACTTTCCCACCAAACATCTAAGATGTCATGTTCAGGCTCGAAATCTTCGGCGTGGGCTCCGCACTCGCAGCTCAAGTCTTCAGGTAAATATTCTTGAGGCTCACGAATAAACCAAGCGTCTGAACCTTCGCGCTTAAACAAATCGATAATTGCGTCAAAGCTCGCCTCATTTGCAACCACTTTGCCACACTTTTTACAACGATGAAGTGGAAGCGGAATACCCCATGCACGCTGACGAGAAATGGTCCAGTCTGGGCGATCACGCACCATCGAACCAATGCGATTAACCGACCATTCTGGATACCAGGTAACTTCATCAAGCGCCTTTAATGCGTTTTCACGAAGTTTGGTTTTATCCATCGAAACAAACCACTGTTCAGTTGCGCGCAAAACGATTGGATTTTTACATCTCCAACAGTGTGGATATGAGTGTTTAATATTTTTCTTAACTAGAAGCGTATTTTCGGCTTTAAGGTGATTTAAAACAGGGCCAACCGCTTTTTCGATATGAATGCCTTCAAACTGACCTGCGGTTTTATCGTAGACACCATCGTCTTGAACCGGCATTCTAATGGTCAAGCCAGTTTCAAGCGCGCTCACATAATCCT
The DNA here is from genome assembly GCA_030532415.1 of Coriobacteriia bacterium. Classification (GTDB taxonomy): domain Bacteria; phylum Actinomycetota; class Coriobacteriia; order Coriobacteriales; family JAEZZM01; genus JAUNLE01. The sequence goes on from JAUNLE010000006.1 coordinate 7,373, forward strand.
CTTCACCATGACCAGGGGCTGTATGAACGGCACCGGTACCATCTTCTAAGGTAACATGGTCTGCTACAATGACGCGTCCAAGCTCGCCTTCAAGTGTTGGGTGCTTGTACTCGAAGTCTACCAATTCGCTTCCCTTGAAACGAATTACGCCAGCTTCATTCGAGGCAAGGCTATAGTCTTCTATTTCGGCTGCTTGCATGACCTGTTCAACAAGTGCCTCTGCCATAATCATTAAATCATCGCCGTGGGCAACTGCTACATAGTCTGCATCAGCGCTCAAAGCAATACCTGAGTTTGCAGGAAGCGTCCATGGTGTGGTCGTCCAAATTAAAATGGAAGCCTTTCCATCTACTGCTTTGAGTTTATCGGGCTTTTCCGTAAGCATATACTTAACGTAAATTGAAGGAGAGCTTACGTCATGGTATTCAATTTCAGCTTCTGCAAGCGCAGTCTGACAATGGATACACCAGTGAACTGGTTTTCTACCCTGATAAATTGCTCCCTTTAAGTAAATATTCTTGAAGACCTCAACGTCGGTCGCTTCATAGCTATGATTAAGCGTAAGATATGGATCGTCCCAAAGACCAAGCACACCCAAGCGCTTAAAGCCGTCGCGCTGAATGTCAATATTCTCAAGCGCGTAAGCACGGCACATCTCTCTAATTTCTGGCTGTGGAGTAGCTCTAAACTTCTCAGTTCCAAGCTTTAGCTCTATTTTGTGTTCAATTGGTTGACCATGACAATCCCAACCAGGAACATAGGGTGTGTAGTAGCCTTGCTCTGCCCAATAACGGTTAATAATATCTTTTGAAATTTTATTCAAGGCGTGGCCAATATGAATAGGACCGTTCGCATATGGAGGTCCATCATGCAAAATAAAGGAAGGATGTCCTTCATGATGCTTTAATAATAATCCAAATAGATCTGCCTCTTCCCATTTTGCTAAGCGTTTTGGCTCATTTTTAGCCAAATTGGCGCGCATTGGAAAGTCAGTTTGTGGCAGATTCATTGTGTCTTTGTACTGATTAGCCACTTAAAACCTCTTTCAAACCATAAAAACCGTTATTGCCTACACAATGCCTTGTAAAAAAGCTTCCTATAATCGTATAAATTTAAGTTCTAGTATTCAATACCTTTTCTGGCGAGCAGTCCAGAATCGAAATAATGTCTTTTGAGAGCCATTTCGGTAATTAAATCTGCCAAATCCCCTATTTTGTCTTCAAGATCGCGTCCAGTAAACACCAATTCGACATGTGAAGGTTTTGCTTCGATAAGTCTTTTAATATCTTCACGAGTAATAAGACCTCGGCGCATAGCCTCGCCAGTTTCATCCAAAATTAATACGTCTACCTGCTCTTCTTCTAAATCCTTAAGTGCTCGTTCATACAGGTCACGCACGCCTTTTTGAGGATCTTTGTCCTGTGATTGAATAATTTCAAGACCGAATTGTTGTGCTGCCTCATGCTCTGAACAAAACATATGCTTCATAAATTGATACATACGTGGGTGCAGACCAAAACCAAAAGCGCGAAGCATAAGCCCAAGCGCCGCAGTTGTCTTACCTTTTCCGTCACCGGTATATATTTGAACCTTACCAACATCTAGTTGTGACATTATAAAAGCTCCTTTTTTGAAAGTATCTTTTTGAGCACCATACATGAACCTATGATTAAGGCTGAAGAAATCACTGCGCTTACTGCACTTAATGTCTGTGCTCGCTTAATATCATGTGGACGAGCAGAGCTCGCGCCCTTATTTATATAGGGATGAGCAACAAGCCTGTCCTTATATCGTGCAGGTCCCCCTAGTTCGAGCTCAAGCGCCCCTGCGAAAGCGGCTTCTAATACACCTGCATTTGGTGACTCATGATGCGAGCCCTCCTTTTTAATGCACAAAAGAGCAGCTTGAGCGTTGTAGCGAAGAACTACTGATGCCAGCACAACAGACAGGCCAGCGATGCGAGCAGGAAGCCAAGCGAACACATCATCGACGCGTGCAGAGACCTTGCCGAAGTACTCATAGCGCGCCGAGCGATAGCCAATTGTGGAATCGAGCGTTGAGGCCGCCTTGTAAAACCAAAGGAAAAAAGGGCCCATACCAAAAACGTGCCCCACGCAAAGCCAGTATAAGGGTGCTACGAAACCGTCATTCGTATTTTCGGCAATCGTTTCTACTCCAGCTTTTGCAATCTCGCTTATATTAAGTTTTGAAGTATCACGCCCAACATACTTAGAAAGTTCTTTTCGGGCATAGTTTAAATCGGCGTGCTCCCTTGATACCTTCAGTGCTTTTCTAAGAGAGCTACCAGCATCAAGAAGTGCTCGCTCAGAGAGGCCTGCCTGCATAAGATACAGGGCAAGATACTTGTTTTTAGACAGAAGCTGAGCTGCGCTCGCAGAGCTCAGCGACACAAAAGTAAAGGTCGCCAAACCTGCTAAAAACTTCTGAAAATCGCTATCCTCTTCATGCAAAAGCTTATCTTCAAAACGTCCAATTAGGCGCCCGATTGCCTGGACGGGATGATAGAGCTCTTTTGGGTCACCTATAAGAGCATCGAGAAGAATGGCTTCAATAACACAAGTAAACTTAGCCGCACGATTTTCTGCCACGTGTTTCCTCAGCAGTAGGTTTAGCGGTGTGGTACTGGCTTGCTGCTTTTACGAAGTTTTCTGCGAGGTGTGGATAGGCAGAAAAATCCAGATGAGCAAAGGAGCCGATCATATTACCTCTATGACCTCCACCCTTCCATTTTTGCTTAGTTGAGGCCTTTTTGAAGCGGAAGTTCGTGCCCTCACCATAAATAATTGCGTGATGAAATTCATGCGCACGATAGGTTACGCCTGGTTTGAATAAGAAGTTTGGCTCGGGAACCGCCATTTCGACATAACCAAAATGGTCAGCCTTGCGTACATCCATATGTACTTGTCCATAATAGATTCCGGTAGCCTCATAAGTGTCGCCTTTTTCATCAACAATTGACTGTTGTAAATACATGAAGCCACCAGCTTCAGCGTAGGTTGGAAGACCCATTCTCATTGCCATATACATGGAATCGGCCATTGAACGGTTTTCATCTATAAGGTCGGCAAACATCTCGGGATAGCCGCCACCAATATAAAGACCATCAAGGTCGGCAGGAAGTTCATCTTCTTCTAATAAAGAAAATTCATGCAAGATAGCGCCGGCATCAATTAAAGCTTGCAGGCTAGAACGATAGTAGAAATTGAAGGCTTGGTCTCGCACAATACCTATAACTGGTGGTCTTTGTGAAGGGTCAAGTGGCTTTACCTTGTTTTGATTCTCCTCATATTCAAGTTCGGGCGCACCCTTAGCAATGTCAAGAATACCCTCAATGTCCAAGGTCTCTTCGGCTGACTTTTGCATGACTTGTAAGGTAGTCGCAAAACCCTCTAATTCACAATGTGGTACCAGACCAAGATGACGAGAAGGTATAGTGATTGATTCATCATGCTTCATATAGCCTAAATACTTGATTTTACCTGCATCAAGCATGACTTCTTTTAAAAGCTTTGCGTAAGACTCGCTTGCTACATCGGAAAAAATTACTCCTTTTATCTCAACTCGCTCATCGAAGTTTGCAAATCCTTCAATAATAGGAAGTGAACTTGCAGCAATACCTTTAGCAGGAATAACTAAGATAACAGGGGTTTTGGTAAGCGCGGCAATCTCGGCGCTTGAATGCTCTGAAGTAGATCCAAGTCCATCAAACAGACCCATAGCACCTTCGAGCACCGCTAGTTCATTTTCACGAGCATCATCGGCTAATACGGCTGGAATTTGGACGGCTGGAGTTAGAAAGGTATCTAAGTTTGCTGCTGCGTGTCCGGTTGCGTACTCATGAAAGCTTGTATCAATATAGTCTGGGCCGCATTTGTATGCTTGCACGGTATTTCCTCTTGCTACCAAGGCTGCCAAGACCGATAAGGTAACGGTCGTTTTACCAGCATTGGAAAAGGGTGCTGCAAACATCACACGTGGAAAGGTAACTTTTGGCATAGTGTTAGGCCTCTTTCGAATAGGACTTTACTTTATCAAGTAAGCTCTCTACATCAATATATTCTTCTATCAAATGCGCAAGCTTCTCATAGTTATCTTCCTTGAAAGCTTCTAAGCTTTCTTGCGCATCATCATAGGTTTGGGGAACAAATCCTGGTTTCGCATAGCTAAAGCAGGCTTCAATTACCTTATCATTATCAAAAATTCCGTGCAGATAAGATGCAAAAATTTTACCATCTTTACTCATTGCCGCGAGCAAGGAGTCCTCTCTTTTTGGAGAGGTACTATAAGTTTGAAAAGGATTTATGAAGCTTTGAGCTTGGCTTTCCTTTGTAATCGGCCTGCTTACACCATAATGTATCTCATAGCCTGAAATTTCGATGGAATTTAAGGAAGCTAAAGCTTTTGGCATGTTCGTAATATAGCGTGCATCGGTTCGACACATGGTCCTTGGACTAATAAATTCCGTCTCAAAATCAAAGATTTTAAGACCTTCGGCCTCTTTTACTACACCTTCAACACCACATGGGTCAAGCAAGCGAGTGCCAAGCATTTGAAAACCTCCGCAAATACCGAAGATATGTCCTCCCTTATGTGCATAGTTTTCAAGAGCTTGCGCCATGCGTGACTTTTGCAAGACATCCATATCGTACACAGAGGCCTTAGTTCCAGGAATAAGCACCATATTAGGGGCATTCTTCCCAGAAATATCTTCAGGATTTTTGACATAGCGAATTGCAATATTTTGATAGCGCTCAAAATTATCAAAATCGCTTACGTTGGCAATGTGTTCAAGATGAAGAATTGCAAGATCAAAAATATCCTCGTTATAGCTCGCAATGTTTTGAGTGAGCTTGCCTTGGTACTTACTTCGAGAACTAAAGCTCAGCGAATCTTCTGCATCCAAAAAAATATCTTGATAGGGCAAAACACCCAAACAAGGTATGCCGATTAAATCTTCAAGCATCCTTAGTCCCGGCTCTAAAAGGTTTTTATCTCCCCTGAACTTATTGATGACATAGCCAATAACGCGCTTTCTTTCCTCTTGCGCCAAAAGCATATAAGTCCCATACAGGGATGCAAAAACACCGCCGCGGTCAATATCGGCAACTAAAATTACAGGCGCATCGATGGCTTCTGCCAGGCCCATGTTCACTATATCGTCTTCGCGCAAATTGATTTCAGCTGCAGAGCCTGCACCTTCAACGATTACGATATCGGCATCTTTTTCGAGTTCTGAAAAAGACTCGAGCACTACGCCCAGTAAGTCTTTTTTCATCTTTTGATAGGTTTGAGCACTATGAAGTCCCAAAGATTTTCCCCGAACAATAAGCTCAGATCCGGTATCACTTGAAGGCTTCAATAAAATTGGGTTCATACGTGAACTTGGAAGTGCTCGAGCTGCAAAAGCTTGTTCAGCCTGCGCGCGCCCAAGCTCGTGCCCCTCATAACTAATGTAGGAATTATTTGCCATATTTTGTGACTTAAACGGTTTGACCTTAAGTCCCCTATTTGAACAGGCCCTACAAAGAGCGGTTACCAGAAAGCTTTTGCCAACATCTGAAGCAGTGCCCACGAGCATTAATTTCAAAGCCATAGCCTAATCCTTTTGTTGGTGTTTTGGCATACTTGTCCAAGCCCATGCGATAGTTTCTTCTACATCAAAAAAAGTCTTATGTGCAAAAGAGGCCTTGGGCGGCTGGATAACAATCACACTCATGCCTAGGCGTTTTGCAGCTTCAAGCTTTGCTTGATACCCACCCTGAGCCCCAGACATTTTTGTTACTAAAACTGAAGCATCCGAAAAATCCCTAAGGTTTTCTTCTACACTAAAAGGCCCTTTACCTCGGTATATATGGGAATCTTGTATTCCTGCTTCTCTTGCAGCTGCTATGCTTGCTTCAGTATCGAGCACTCGCACCCGTAGGGCATCTAAGAGGCCATAATCTACATATTCGTTTAGATGTTTTGAACCGGTGGATAAGAAAATGGTCGAATCTTTATAGTCTTGTTCAATCAGGTGAGCAGCCTCTTCGGCACTTGAAACTTCATGAATATCGAGGTCTGCATATGCTTCATTTTGATGTGTTGGCTCAATACTACGTTCAAGTCTTACGATATATTTTGATAAGGACTGAGCAGCAGTCGATGCAGAAGCGCTTATTTCAGCTGCATAGGGATGGCTTGCATCAATAATGGCACTAATTCTTGGATGAGAAACAATCGAAAAAACCTTATTGTAGTCCAAAGGGCCTATATTTACGTATAAGTCAGGACGCTCATCAATGCCATCAAGCGCCTCTTCTGAAACGACTGAATACACCATGGGTAAGCCACTTTGGGCAAGCATTCGACCTTCAGCTGTCCCTCCAAAAACTAAAAGTAGTTCTGTATCGATTCTTAGCTCTTGTAAATCCCATAACAGATCTGAAAACTTGTGATAACGTGGCATTAAAACTCCTCTTTTTGCGCGTAGCCTCGTGGGGTAACGAGCCTTGAATCCATGAGGCGCGTTTGAGAACTACCTACAATAATGGTGGTAAGCATATCAATAGCCTCGGACTTAAATGCATCAAGCGTCGTAATCTCGCTTTCTTGCCCAGCTCGACCAGCATTTTTTACCCAGGCAATAAGCGTGTCAGGCTCTTTGTAGCTACGCAAAATCTCGAGCGCTTCGTCTAAAATATGTGGTCGCCCTTTTGACCTTGGATTATATATAACAAGTGGAATATCGGCTTGGGCTAAAGACTTCAGGCGAGCTTCTATGAGCTTTCGTGGGGTTAGCAAATCCGAAAGAGAAATAGTTGCAAAGTCATTTGAAAGCGGTGCGCCAAGCACAGCAGCAGCGGAAAGTGCTGCTGTGATACCAGCTACTACTCCTACAGGTATCCCCTTAAATTCATCGTAGCGATCAACGAGCTCATAGACTAAAGAAGCCATACCGTACACTCCAGCATCTCCTGAAGAAATAAGGGCCACACGCTTCGTTCGCGCCAGACGCAACGCCTCTTTTGCTCGATCAATTTCTGACTTCATAGGAGAAGCTATACATTCCTTATCGGGAAAATCTTGGCGAATAAGGTCGATATAGCGCTTATAGCCTAAAATAACTTGGCTTGCCTGCAGGGTTTCATATGCCCTTTGCGACATATCTAAACGGCCACCTGGCCCTATGCCAACAACTTCAAGCCACGCGTCTTTCTCTTCAAGTTTGCTCATATAAGGATGAAGCTCTACATACTCAGCTGTCTTTGCAAGAGCAAGGGTTGCAATACCTGGCAAAACCTGTTTTTCAAGCAACAAACACGCGTCTTTTCCCGCAGCATAAAGGGCCGCCTGCTCACAAACACAATCGACCCCTACCGTGTCTTTGACGAATTGAGAATGTGAAACATGAGAGTTTACTTGTGAGAGTTCTTGTTCGCTATAAGTCACAAAAGGAACCTTGAAATAGTGAGCAAGCTCAATGAGTGCGCGCTCGTTTGATTTTTTATCAATTGAAGCAATCTGTGCTATAGATTTCGTCGAAAGCTCATGTGTATCAAAACACTTAAGCACAAAATCTTTGAGGACTTCAAAATCAATTCCGGCTTTTGCTCCAATACCTACTAGCAAGTTTTGCGGGCGAAGATAAAGGGTTTTTTCGAAGGGAGTTTTAATATCACGCTCGCTTACCACTAGCCCAACGCGTGCGCCTTTTAATTTTGTAGAAGAGACTGAAACGATTTCTTCTGGGTTTTCAATATGCATCTTATGTGCCTTCGCCCAGCTATCAACTGCCTGAATTCCCCTTACCTCACTTGCGGTCGTTTGCACAGCTTCAGCTCCAAGAACAGGTGCTAATTCGTCGGCAAGTGCTGCTGCCCCACCAAGGTGTCCAGACAGGATGGGAATCACAAAACGGGCTTTTTCATCAATGACGAGGACTGCTGGATCTGTGCTTTTATCTTCAATATATGGAGCAATACTTCTGACTGCAATGCCACAAGCCCCAATGAAAATAAGGGCATCCGAGCTGTGAAAGTGCTCCATCGTCCATTGTGAAACGCGCGGATAGCGGTTTTTATCGGCAAGGTGAATGTGTGCATTTTGAAAGCTGTCTTTGAGCTTGTGCGCAAGCTTTTTGCCTTCATCGGTAAAATAATAAACTGCGTAGTGTTTCACTCATTACCTACCGATGCGTCTCTAAAGTGATGAGAAAAGCTTGGATCGTAGAGTTTTGATCGCTCATAGTCAGTGTCCAAAACCTTTCCAAGTAAAATCATGGTAGTAGCTTTAAAACCAGCCGACTTTACCTTTGCGCCTAAGTCTTTTAGGGGTGCAGACACCATGCGCTCTTCAGGCCATGTTGCCTTATACATTGCAAGTGCAGGAGTATCTGGGCTTAAACCGCCTTCAATCAGCTGTTCAACTAGGCTATCAATCATCGTAACTGATAAGAAAAAGGCATAACTTGCATCGAGCGCTGCTAAAGCCTGTGGTCTTTGAGCAGCTGGCACAGGCGTCCTACCTTCTATCCGAGAAATAACAAGCGTTTGACTTACACCTGGTAAGGTAAGTTCTTGTTGAACCCGTGCAGCAACAGCTGCATAAGAGGAGATACCTGGGATTACTTCAAGCTCATGGCCCCTTGCTTTTAGCTCATCAATCTGTTCTTGAATCGCACCATACAAAGACGGATCTCCCGTATGAAGTCTTACGACTACCTTGTTTGGATCTTGGTTCGCTTTATCTAAAATATCAATGATTTCTTCAAGCGTTAGAGAGGCAGAATCATATATTTCGGTATGAGGTGGACAAAAATCAAGCAGTTTTGGGTTTACCAAAGAACCTGCATATACAAGGGTGTCGGCACATGAAAGCAGGTTTTTACCCTTCACACTTATTAAGTCGGGATCTCCTGGACCTGCACCTAAGATATATATCATACTGATTCGCTTTACTAATTTTGAGTGCTATTACGTACGAAAATTGTTGTAAAATACGAGCTTGGCGCCTCGGTATTGAGCAAGTCTTTACTCAAGCGCTCCCCTGGCATACCCACTTTTTCAACAAGGTAGGATTGTTTGAGCAAGTCACGTTTCTTGAGCTCTTCAACAATGATGTTGAAATGTTTTTTCGCCTTAAAAAATACGATGTTTGCCTTGCGCTCAAGCGCCTTTGCAATTTGGCCTTGATCGAGCGCAGGAACAAAATGGAGCTCTTCTTCTGATTGTGCAAGTGATAGCTGGGCAAGCGCTGCTCCTGCAGACGGCGCAACAATTCCGGGGATAACACGCACCTCATATTCAGCTTCAAGCGCACGCTTTTGTATGTAGCTAAAAGAAGAATAAAGCGAAGGATCGCCTAAGACGAGATGGGCAACAATTTGATCATTATCAAGATAAGTTTTAATCGTTTCAAACATCTCTTCGTGAGCTTCATCTAAAATATCTTGATCTTGCGTCATTGGCACATCAACGCGCAGAACTTTATCGTCAAGATCAAACTGAGCTATAAAGGGATCGAGCACCGATTTCGATCCAGAATCAGCGAGGAGAATGAGGTCGGCGTCTTGAAGAATTTGATAGCCACGCAGGGTAATTAAGTCTGGATCTCCAGGACCTGCACCTATCCCATATAAAACAGCTCTCATAACTCCTCCTCTAATCGTAGGTCTGCACTGATTATATATACAGGATTTTCTCCCTGCATTATCGTATAAGTACCCAGCTTATGTGCACGGGAGACAGTCATAACTTGCATTTCAAAATTGCAATACGCATCACTTTGAAGTTCTTGCTGTGCCTTATAAGCACTTTGCAGGGTGGTCGCACTTACGACGATACGCATCTTGTGCTTGCGCTCTTTAAGGGATGCAAATATTGCATCAAGCGCGCCTGAACTTCCACCAATAAATACGTGACTTGGACTTGGGTAGCCAGAAAAACTTTCAGGAGCAAAACCTTCAATGACCTCATAGTTTCTTAGCTTTAATCGCCGAGCATTAGCTTCAATTAATGCGCAGGCATTCGCCTGTTTCTCAAATGCAAACAGTTGTGCTGAATCTACTAAACAAAGCGCCTCAAGACCAACTGAGCCACTTCCTGCCCCCACATCCCATACAATTGCGTGATCTTTAAGTTGAAGCTTCGATAGTATTACAGCACGTACCTCGGCTTTCGTGATTGGCACGTGCTCAAGACGCTCAAAGGCATCTATATTTCTA
>JAUNLE010000006.1:17607-36309 GCA_030532415.1 Coriobacteriia bacterium
CCGAAATGATATGAGCGCGTGGCCTCTCTTTGATCTTTTGAAAAAGGAGAGCGAAGTATCATGTTTGAAAGTGGATGAAAGGACATATGAGCGGCATCTTTAGCTCTTATGTGGCTTATTTTTTCGTCGTCATAACTTAAGTTCTCACCGATATACAGTTCAATATCTTCAAAGCCTTGCAAACATAAGAGCTGCGCGATTGAACTTGCCGTATGCTCTTTGTCCAACAAAAGCCCCAGGTATTCATGGTGTTTGAGAGCATCGATTACCTGACTTGTCTCAAGCGTTTTACCATGTGCACTCAAACGCACAAAATCGTTGGTCTTAATGGGAATTTTGGCACTTAAATAGTCGAGCGAAGATATACCTTGTATGAATTCAAATTCTTTTTTTGGAAATTTTTTCATAAGATAGTCTGCTGATGAATGAAAGTTAACCGAGCCAGACACGCCAACAAGAATATCTTGTGAATCGTCGAAGGCAGCAATAGAAGAGACGAGTTCTTCTAAAGAAGACACTTCAACAAGATGAGGGTGGTCATAAAAATCTTGTGCGACACGCGAAAATGCAATGAAACACGAAGAGCTTTGTATGGCATCAAGCGCTTCTTGCGTAAGATATTTTTTATTTCCTGGACCTACTCCTACGAAGCACAGTTTTCCCATCAGTTCTCTTTAAGCCTTTCAACTATGTCATCCGTCTGTTTAGAATATCCTAAAACACCTTCATCTTTGCTGATAAAAACACAGGCAATCCGAGGTGTAAGCCCGTAGAGTTTTTCTGCACGCAAAACTAAAAGCTCAGATATTTTTTCGGCCAATTCTTCCCATATACCACGATATTCAGATTGAGCAATAAGCGAAATTGCAGCTTGCATCGTTGTGAATTGAGAGATTTTTTGCAAAATGCTAAGCGGAGCGCCCTTCAGTGCAAGATGAGAGATTAATATTTCTTTGCGAGCATCGGCCTCATGAGAATGCGTGTTCATAATCCCTGCTGCAAGCTTGATAAGTTTTCCAGGATGACCTGCGATAAGTATGTTTTGAGCTCCCTTTTGTACCGCATAATCGTATGCCTTACCCACATAATTCGACATCTGGACGCTGTGTTTTTCGGATATGTTAAAGTGCCTCATCATTTGAGTTTCACCACTCGAACCAAAGGTAAGCAGAATATCCTTACTCTGAGCTAATCGATGATCAAGCTCAAGATAAATCGCTTCGATCCACGCTTCATTAGACATGGGGCGAACAAAACCAGTCGTGCCCAGGATCGAGATTCCTCCAACAATTCCCAAACGACTGTTAAAGGTCTTTTTGGCAAGCTCTTTTCCTTGAGGAACTGAAGCGATAAGCGCTAGCGTTTTGTTCTTCAAAGCATTTTTTTGTGTTTCATCCAGCCTGTCTTTACATGCGCTAACCATACGTACGATCATCTCTTGCGGTCCAGGATTAATTGCAGGCAAGCCTAAAGCTAACTTTAGGCCCGGTTCTAAAACGATGCCTATCCCCTCGTAAGCATAAAGTTCAAGTTTAAGCCCAGCAATACCCTCAAGTTGAAGAGGAGGTGAAAGTTTCATAAGCTCAGCTTCACTCAAGTCTTCCTTATAGCAGGCAAGGCCACAAAATTGTGCTCCATCAGTTATATCAAAATCTTCACCGGCATCTTTAAGGACGTAAAACCATGCATCTTTACTATAGCTTGCACCATCAGATTCGTGCTTAAACACTTCAATATGCAAGTCCACATCCTGAGGTGTAGATATGTGAACGAAGGAAGATTGAGGAAGCTTCCACAATTGCTGCAGGCTTGCGCACAAGGCAGCACAAACAGCACTTCCACTTGTAAAGCCATAGCCTTGTTCTTTTAAATGATTCGTATCGATGCTTTCCCAACGAGATTTCTTAGGTGCCAAAGACTATCCTTTTCTTTGATAAAGCTCGTAGAGCAGGGCATTTATTATTGCAACTGCAATTGTTGAGCCGCCTTTTCTTCCGCGGCCTACGATAGCTGGAGTGTTCGTGCGCTCGATAGCCTCTTTCGACTCTATAACATTTACAAAGCCAACGGGAACTGCAACGACCAGAGCGGGCTCTGCCTTGCCTGCTTCAATTGCATCGACGAGTGCAATCAGCGCAGTGGGCGCATTACCAATAAGATAAATGCCATCGGGATAGCTCTTGATAGCCTCTTCAATGCCAAGCTTTGAGCGAGTTTGCCCACTTGCCCGAGCTTGTTTTATAACTTCAGGTTTTGACACATAACAATCGGCCGAAATTCCTAACGAGCTTAGTGCCGGCTTACTTATCCCACTTAAAATCATGGTGGTATCTGCAATGATCGTCTTCTGTTCTTTAAGCGCTTGAATACCCGCATCATAGGCGTCGCGTAAAAATACAAGATTTTCTGCAAAATCGAAGTCTGCACTCGCATGAATAACACGCTTTACGATAGCCCTGTGCTTTGGGTCTATCTGAGCAAGCAAAGCTCGTGCTTCAAGTTCAGCTTCAATAATCTTCATCGATTGCGTCTCTATCGTTTTTGGGAGCATAAACTAGCCTCTTTACTTAGCCGTCACTTAGTTTAAATATAACGTAAACGTGGCTTGCCTGTGAATATGTTTAAGTAGTGCTCTGATGTGGGATGAACTATAGAATAAAAGAAACTAACATTAGCTAAGGTTAGGTAAGGTATGCCTGAGTCCCAAAATAAAAAACGTAATCCAATGATTATTTATGTGGCGTTTGCCCTTTTAATCATGGTATTAATACAAGTTTTCGTCGTGCCAACCTTGAAAAATCAAGTTGTCAAAGATGTTTCATACGACCAGTTTATGAGCATGGTCGATGAAAAGAAAGTCGAAACGGTCCAGCTCGATAGCACAAAATTAGAAATTACCTTTACCAGCACGAATGCCGATGGAGACACGCAGTATTATAAGACAGGAATGTGGCCTAACGACACGACGCTTGCTGAAAAACTGCAGGAAAGCGGGGCTGAATTTACCTCGGTTATACCACAGACGACCAGTCCTTTTACGCTCTTTGTTATAAGCATGCTCTTGCCAATCGTAATTTTTGTAGGTCTTGGTGTGTGGCTCAATAAAAAACTAAGAGAAAAAATGGGCGAAGATCCAACGATGACCTTCGGCGGAGGAGGACTTTCTTCAAGCCCCTTTGGTAAATCGGGCGCAAAAATTGTTGCTGATACAGACATTAACGAAACCTTCGCTTCAGTAGCAGGCCAAGATGAAGCAAAAGAAACCTTGAGTGAAATCGTTGATTTTTTGCACGACCCTTCGCGCTATGAATCAATCGGTGCGAAACTTCCAAAAGGCGCACTTCTCGTAGGACCTCCGGGAACTGGTAAAACCTTACTTGCACGAGCTGTTGCAGGAGAAGCAAAGGTTCCCTTCTTCTCCATGTCAGGCTCTGAATTTGTCGAGATGTTTGTAGGTCGAGGAGCTGCAAAAGTTCGTGACCTCTTTAAACAAGCAAACGAAAAGGCTCCCTGTATCGTTTTTATTGACGAGATCGATACCATTGGTAAGAGAAGAGATACGACGCTGCAATCAAACGATGAGCGTGAGCAAACCTTAAATCAGTTGCTCACCGAAATGGATGGCTTTGATAACCACAAAGGTATTGTAGTGCTTGGAGCAACAAACCGTCCTGAAACCTTAGACCCTGCCCTTTTGCGTCCCGGTCGCTTTGACAGGCGCGTCCCCGTTGAGCTTCCCGATCTTGCTGGACGTGAGGCAATTTTAAGACTTCACGCAAACCAGGTTAAGATGCAAAATCCTATAGATTTCGGCGTGATTGCCCGAGCAACTCCTGGTGCATCAGGTGCAGATCTTGCAAATATTATTAATGAAGCGGCACTAAGAGCGGTTCGTGAAGGCAGAAAATTCGTACTCCAAGAAGACCTTATGGAATCGGTCGAAGTTGTTATTGCGGGTATGCAGCGAAAAAGTTCGGTGCTTTCTCCTCACGAAAAAAAGATTGTTGCCTACCACGAAATTGGCCATGCCCTTGTAGCTGCAAAGGTAAACCATAAGGCACCCGTTACAAAAATAACCATCGTTCCTCGAACCAGCGGTGCACTAGGATACACCATGCAAGTTGAGGATGAAGAAAATTACTTATTGAGCAAAAATGACATTATTAACCGACTTAAAGTATTAGCAGGTGGGCGTGCTGCAGAAGAAGTAGTTTTTGGTGATGTCACAACAGGTGCTGCAAACGACATAGAGCGCGCAACGCAAATTGCACGTGACATGATTACCCGCTATGGGATGTCCGATGAATATGGTTTTGTTGCATTTGGTGAACAACAGTCTAAATACTTAGGCGGCGGCACCAAGATTAATGGCTCAGAAGAAACCTTGCGCGACATCGATCTTGAGGTAAGCAAGACGATTAATGACGCACTTGCTGATGCCCGACAAATTCTGAAAGAAAATAAATTTAAACTGCATGAACTAGCAGCGTACTTAATGAAAAAAGAGACCATCACCGGAGATGAATTTATGAATATACTAACGCGTGATGAAAAACAGGGCGAAAAAATAGCACAAGGCGTCGGAGCCTAATTTCATAGCTTCAATGCTTGTAGTCTCATGAAACTTATCGTGTGTCATGAAGAATGAAAACGGGACAAGCGAGCACAGGCCTTGGAATGATAAAGCCTTTGCTCTTTTAGATTTAGATGCCTTTTTTGCATCCGTCGAACAACTTGACCACCCAAATTGGCGAGGCAAGCCATTGATTGTTGGAAATAGTGAAGGAAGCAGAGGTGTCGTGGCAACCGCTTCTTATGAGGCGCGTCTTTTCGGTGTGCACTCTGCCATGCCAGCCATGCAAGCCAAAAAGCTGTGTCCTCATGCCATTTGGACTCGCGGTAATTTTCCACGCTATCGCGAAATGTCTCAAAAAGTTATGAGTATCATTGCCCTTGAAACTCCCTATATACAACAAATTTCAATTGACGAAGCTTTCTTTGATATCTCCCCTGGTCGCTTTTCTAAGGAAGACCCTGTAAAGATTGCCGCTCGTATAAAAGATCGCGTTGCAGAGCTTGGAATTACCTGTTCAATTGGTTTATCGAACAATAAAACCTGTTCTAAAATTGCCTCAAATATTAATAAACCAAATGGCTTGAGCATTATTTACCCTGGTGACGAGCAAGCGTTTTTGTGGCCGCGAAAAATTTCAGACCTCTCGGGAGTCGGCAAGGCGACTGAAAAGAAACTACTTAGTGTTGGCATTAGAAGTTTGGGAGACTTGGCACAAGCTGATGAGGAGTATCTATACACCTTGTTGGGCAAGACAGGTAAAACACTTCAAAGGCGTGCTCGTGGACTTGATAAGGCTCCCCTTGTCTTGGACGATCCGGTAAAATCGGTCTCTCACGAACGCACCTTTCCAAAGGATCTGTATGAACGAGATGAGCTCTTGCGCGTGCTTTGGCACTTAGCCCAGCAAGTCGGCAAGCGCCTTCGCTCAAAAGAACTTACAGGAAAAACAATTACCTTAAAACTCAGATATAAGCTTCATCAAACACACAGTGCACAAGTTAAGATGAAGCATCCAAGCAACAACGAATTTGAACTTATGGAGTATGCCGAACAACTCTTTGATGAAACGTGGATTGAAAAACAAGGAGTAAGACTCCTGGGACTTGGAGTTTCTGATTTTAACGATACCGACGACCAACTTGAACTGAGCTTATTTGAAGAGCAGGCAGCACATGATCAGAAAAAAGAGAAGCAAAAACAACTCGCCCAGCTAAGCGATAAAATCTCTGAGCGTTTTGGTCAGGGCGCGCTCAGCTTTGGGCGAGGTATACGTTTTTTAGAAAAGCATGAAGAGAGCGAACCTAAATAAGTTCAGCCTCAAAGGCTATCTGAGGAGCATCTCCCCAAAGCTTTTCGAGTCTATAAAAATCACGGGTTTCTTCATCAAAAATATGAACCATAACTGAACCGAAATCGATAAGCTTCCATTGAGAAACTCTTCGACCTTCTATCGCAAGTGGTCTAACTGCGTAGCTTTCGCGCATCTTATTTTCGACTTCATCTATAACGGCATCTGCCTGACGATCGTTATTAACAGAGGCTATAACGAAATAATCAAATGAATCTGAAAGCTTACCTACTTCTAGAATTTTAATATCATAGGCTTTCTTTCTGTCAGCTGCCTTTGCTGCCTCTAATGCGATGTCAAGTGCTTCCAAGTTATGCTTCCTTCCAAACTATTTGTTCTTTTTCTTGGCCTTTTTCTTTTTTGCTGCTTTCGTAGCAGGATTATCGTCTCCTGTACGTCTGGCGACACGAGCAGATTTGCGTCGAGGACGCCTAATTTTAGGATGTTTTTCGATTAAATCATTCCAAATATCAAGTGCCGGTGGATAAATATAAAGTCTTCGCTCAATTAACGAAGCCATAGTGTGCGCGTAGCAGTGAACATACAGCTCATCTAAACTCATGCGCTTCGATTTCTTTAAGAGCTTATCAAGATCTTCGATTCCTCTTGAAGGCTCAAGCATATCTGCACAATATATAAGCTTGTCTAAATCACTCATATCCTTGCAGGCAAGGGTGTGATTATAGATTGCAAGATAAACCTCGTTGTCGAAATCGGGAAAGGCAAGCATGGCAGAAAAAGCGCCCGTCCAGGCATGCAGGAGCGGATAGATATTGCTGGGATCTCCATCAATTTCAAGCTCGTAGATGTTTGCAAGCTCTAAGAGCTCCTCGGTGCCCAGCTCCTTATCCCAGTCATGCAAAAGTGCAGCAGCGCGCGCATTGAACTCGTCGATTCCGTAGCGTTTTGCAAGTTCAATGGCTAAATTTTCTACTTCATATACGTGTAAGAGGCGCTTTTGCGACAACCTTCCCAAAAGAGCCTCTTTAATCGTATGTATATATGCTTCTTGTTTTGTACTGAGAGCCATACATACCTTCCCTATGACATATACAGCTGGTGGTCAAAAATAAAATTTGTGACCTTTTCATCTGTAAGATATCTTACCGATTTTCTATTTTTTATACGCTGGCGCATATAGGTCGACGATATAGCAAGGGCAGGAACTTCAAGGTAACAAATGTCGACTTGAATTTGTTCTAACTCGTAATTTTGCTTTGCCACATTGATGTCCCAGCCAGGTCGTGTTGCTGCAATAAAGCTTGCCATCTCGCCAATATCATGGGTGTTTTTCCAGCTCAAAAGATCTAAGATAGCATCTGCTCCCGTGATGAAAAAAAGATCGACCTCATCCGGATAAATCGTCTTGAGCTCCCTTAAGGTATCAACCGTGTAAGTGTCACCAGGACGATCAATTTCTATTCGTGAGACTTCAAAGTGGGGGTTTGCTTCAGTTGCAAGCTCAACCATTTTAAAGCGCAATTCCTTATCTGTTACACCGCTCTGTTTTTTTCGAACAGGATTTCCTGTTGGGATAAACAAAACTCCGTCTAGATTGAAGGATTCTCGCGCGTGCTCAGCAGTCACCAAATGCCCAAAGTGGATAGGATCGAAGGTACCACCCATAATTCCTAAGCGTTTGAGCTTTCCTTTTTCTAAAAGATCGGAAAAATTCGTATGAGCCATTTATGAGCGAACCTGACCTGAACCACGGGCAATATATTTCGTACTTACGAGCACTTCTGCACCCATAGGACCTCGCGCGTGAAGCTTTTGTGTTGAAATTCCAATTTCGGCTCCAAGGCCAAAAAGGCCGCCGTCAGAAAATCTAGTTGACGCATTCACATAGACTACCGCAGCATCAACACCCTGGGTAAATGCTTGCGAGGCTTCGTAGTCTTGGGTAACGATTGCCTCAGAATGACGGGAGCCAAAACGGTTGATATGCTCAATGGCTTCTTCAATATTTTTAACGACTCCTACTGAAATTTTTGAGGATAAAAACTCGTAGGCAAAGTCATCTTCGTCTGCACGTTCAAAATTTGCATGACCAAGTTTATTTGCTGCTTCATCAGCAAGTATTTCTACCTCACGCTCTTGAAGTGCCTTAAAGATGTGAGGCAAGAATTCCTCTGCAATAGCCTCATCAATCAAAATGTTTTCAATAGCATTGCACACGCCAGTGCGCTGCGTTTTTGCATTCACAATGATGTTAAGAGCATCTTCGAGCTTTGCGCTCTTTTCTACATACACATGGTTGTTGCCCGTACCAGTTTCAATAACCGGAACTTTTGCATTTTGAACAACTGCATCGATAAGTCTTTGGCTTCCACGCGGAATTAATAGATCGATAAGACCCCTTAGGCCCATAAGCTCCTGAGATTCTTGATAGTCAGTTGAACTAATCCAAGTAATAGTATGTTCTGGCAAACCAGCCTTGCTTGCCGCCTCAGAAATAAGTTTACAAATTGCCTCATTTGAGTCGTGCGCCATAGATCCACCGCGCAGCACGATTGCATTAGCGGTTTTAATTGCAAGGGCAGCAGCATCGGTCGTAACATTTGGACGTGCCTCATAAATCATCGCAACAACGCCCATAGGAACGGTAATTTTTTCCAAAACGATACCGTTATACATGGTTGAACCGCTAAGAATTTTACCGAGTAATTCTGGCTGTTTGGCAACTTCGCGCATCGCATCTGCCATTGCAGCAATCCGCTCTTCATCAAGCAAGAGTCGATCAATTAAAGATTCAGGTTTTTCTTGCTCGCGCGCTCTTTGAACATCTTGTTTATTCGCCTCGATGATAAGGTCCATATCACGCTCAAGCGCATCGGCCATGGCTAAGAGCGCCGTGTTTCTTTCTTGCGAAGTAGTTTGAGCGAGTTGTTTGGAAGCCTCTTTTGCAAGCGAGGCCTTTTCATATGCTTCCGACATCAGTACTCCTTAATACACTACGAGCTCATCACGGTGAATAAGCGGCTGGTTTGATAAGTCTGGATAGACTCGTTCAATCATCGAAAGACTCATGCCCTGCGCCACAGAGATTTCTTCAGATGAAAATCTTGATAAACCGCGCGCAATAACTTGATCGTTTTGATCAAAGATCACAAGGGCATCTCCACGATTAAAATTGCCGATCACATCGGTTACTCCAACAGGCAAAAGTGATGAGCCCTTGTCTTTGAGCGCATGCACCGCACCATCATCAATATAAATTCTGCCTGACATTTTATTTGCAAGCGAAATCCAAAGTTTACGAGCATTCATATGGTGCTCTTCTTTATAGCCACAAAAACGTGTACCGACTGCGTTGCCAGCAAGAATTTGAAGCAAGACCTGAGGATCTTCTCCCTTACAGATTACGGTGTCAATACCTGCTTGCATAACCAGTGAGGCGGCCTTAAGTTTAGATGCCATGCCTCCCGTACCAAGCCCCGAACGAGAGCCTCCTGCCATACTTTTAATTTCAGGAGTAATCTCGCATATTTCTTCTAAAAGGTAGGCGTCAGGATTAAGTGTGGGATCAGCTGTATACAGGCCGTCTACATCGCTGAAGATAACTACAAGGTCAGCCGCGCACATGGCGGCCGTAATGCTTGCAAGTGCGTCGTTATCACCAAATTTAATTTCGTTTACGGCAACCGTATCGTTTTCGTTTACTACCGGCAGCGCATGAAGTTCAAGCAGTTTTTGAAAGGTGTTCGTTGCATGCAAGTATGCAGTCCTTGAAGAGGTGTCGTTAAGGGTTAAAAGCACCTGCCCCACAGGGATGTTATAAGCTTTCATAGTGCGTGCATAGGCATCGATAAGTGCTGCTTGGCCGACTGCTGAAGAAGCTTGCAGCGAAGGCATATCGCTTGGGCGCTTCTCAAAACCTAAGAGCCTAAAACCTGTCGAAATTGCACCCGAGGACACAAGAATTACTTCAATCCCCTGCATCATGGCTTGGGCAATCGTATCGCCAAGCTTTTCGATGTAGTCATAATTGACTGAACCATGAGCATCGGTCACTAAAGAAGAGCCGCATTTGACGACAACACGACGCGGAGTTTTATACCTACTCATGATCGTCGAAACCCTCCCAAGGGTCTTCATCCTCAAGGTCATGGGGCCTAAATTCGTCAGGATATTCTACATCTTCAAGTTTTTTAGGAAAATATTCTTTGAGTTTATATGCAGCTTCTGCATCTTCAGAAGACGCAAAGTGAGCTTGGTCAAGGATTCGGCGCTTTACATCACTGTGTTCTTGCATATTAGTAATCCAACCCTTCATCAAAGTCCTCGTCATCCAGGTCAATAAATCGATCTTCTCCGCCCTCATGTTCAAAACTTAGTTCAAGTATACGGATTTCATCACCGTTTTTCACACCTGCATCTTCAAGCGCCTTATCAAGCCCAATTCGCTTGAAACGATGCTGCAAGTAGGCGATGGCTTCTTCGTTTTCCCAGTCGGTTTGAATAACCATACGCTCGATTGCACGACCTTCAACACGCCAAACACCGCCTCCAAGGTTTTCGATTGTAAAGGCTTGTTCGCGCTTTTTGCGATTTGCTTCCCAAACTTGGTCGTAGGCTTTTGTATCTGAAACTTCGATACTTTGGCGCATTCGTTCAACAAGTGCACCCAACTCAAACATAAGGGTTTTCATCCCCTCGCCGCTCAGAGCACTTACCGCAAAATAAGGGTAGCCTTCTTGTTCTGCAAGTGCAGCCACTCGCTTCGAGTTTTCTTCGGCACTCGCATCGTCAATTTTATTGCCGACAATAATGGTAGGGCGTTCTAAAAATTCCGGTGCATATGCCTCAAGTTCACGCTTGATAATTTCGTAGTCTTCTACCGGATCTCGTCCTTCAAACGAGCCCGTAAGATCAAGGATGTGGGCAATAACTGCAGTACGCTCAATGTGGCGCAAAAAATCATGACCTAAACCCTTGCCTTGGGCAGCTCCTTCAATAAGACCAGGAATATCGGCAACAACATACTGATAATCACCTATTTTAACCATACCTAAGTTCGGTTCGAGCGTAGTAAAAGGGTAATCGGCTATTTTTGGGCGAGCTGCTGACATATGGGCAATTAAGGAAGATTTTCCAACTGAAGGCATCCCTACTAAGGCAACATCGGCCATGAGTTTTACTTCAAGTTCAATCCACTTATCTTGTGCTGGCTCTCCCAATTCTGCAAATGCTGGAGCTCTTCTGGTAGGAGTAACAAAGTGGGGATTGCCGCGCCCACCCATGCCACCTTGGGCAACTAAGACTTTTTCGCCTGGAAGAGTAAGATCGGCTAGAAATTCGCTTCGCTTGTCGCCTTCAAGATCAAGCTCATAAATTACCGTACCTACCGGTACTTTTAGGATAAGATCCTCGCCGCGAGCACCGTTTAGTTTAGAGCCCTTACCATGCGTTCCTCTTTGTGCCTTAAAGTGGTGCTTGAAGCGATACTCAATTAAGGAAGTGACGTTGGGGTCAGTTTGGATGAAGATGTTGCCTCCGTGACCTCCGTCTCCTCCGTCGGGGCCGCCTTTTGGAACATGAGCCTCACGTCTAAAGGACATCGAACCTGCGCCGCCATCGCCACCTTTTACGTTAATTCGAACTTGATCTATAAACATAAACACGCCTCGTAACTCTTAAAACTTATAAGGTCTATTATCTCCTGCTTTATAAAGCTAAAACACAAGCTTGCCTTATCATAAAAAAACTCCGCCCGAAGGCGGAGTTCTACCATTGGTTTTAAAGCTATCTTTAGTCTTATTCTTGTGGTAAAACGCTTACTCTACGTTTTTGGCCATGAGTAAATGAAACGGTACCATCGACAAGTGCAAAAAGCGTATCGTCTGAGCCGCGACCTACGTTTTCACCTGGGTGAATGTGGGTACCGCGTTGACGAACTAAAATAGTACCGGTGCTTACTAACTGACCATCAAAACGCTTAACACCTAAGCGCTTAGCGTGTGAGTCACGTCCATTTCTTGATGAACCAAGACCTTTTTTGTGTGCCATGAAACTCCTGCCTTACTTCTCAAGCGCTTACTTACGCGTTAATTCCTGTAATCTTAACTTTAGTAAATTGTTGTCTGTGACCCTTAAGACGTTTGTAGCCTTTGCGTCTTTTGAACTTAAAGACTAATACCTTGTTGCCACGACCTTGTTCTAAAACTTCTGCTTTTACGCTTGCTTTAGCAAGTGCATCAGCCTCGGTAATTGCCTTTTTGCCATCATTTAAAAATAAAACATCAAAATTAACGGTGTCGCCTTGTTGTGCATCAAGTTTCTCAACGTCTAAAACGTCGCCTTCAGAAACTTTATATTGCTTACCACCAGTTTTTACAATCGCATACATGGTTTCAAAATACCCTTCAAAGTAAATTAAAAGTGCAAATGGATGCCATATTAACCAGCAATGAGCTCTTTCAAACTTCTATAAAGTTTTAAAAAGGGAAAAGTTTAAAACTTACTTCGTTTGAGGGCCTCAAGTGGATTTACATCCCACGTGCAAAAAATGCCAACGACAATCTTATCTCATAATTTACATATATTGTGGATGAGCTTTTGAACTTCAAAGAAATTTCACGACAATATGCTTGCAAGGAGGCTTCGTCCATATCTCCCGCTAAATCAATAACAAAAAGGCCATAAAGCTCAGAGTCAATGACGTGTTTGCAAAGCACTTCTATTGCTTCCTCGTTTGCAATATGGTGAGCCGACTTCTCCCCTTGCGCCTTTGTGATCCCCGTGTTCACGTCGATTGCCCAAAACGCTTCGGTCTTGTCTAGAACTAGATTTCCACCACTTCGAAGCGGAAGTTTCTTATAGCCCGGAATCGTAGGCGTTACCCGTATTCTTCCTAAGGAACGAATGCACTCACTGGTTTTACTATTTCTTACCTCATGTTGTAGGTCCAGTGCGTCTTGGATAATTTTTCTTAAGGCCTCAACATAGCTTGCCTGGGAAAAACTGCTTGCCTTGCGCTTCGCTACGATATCGACAGGGCCTATAAGTTGTCCTGCAAGCTCACTTAATTCGCCTTCAATAGCTTCGTTAAAATAGTTTCTAAATTTTTCTTGTTGAATACTTGAAAGCCTATCGCTCATGGTATAGGTAAAATTTGGATTGATTTTTTTGCCACAAAGTTTAAGTCCATCAAGGTACAAAGCAAAATGATGCGTGCTTAAATTAATGCTCGTTTTAGCTTTAGCTCGCTTCCCGCTTCGTTCAGGATGAGTAATTTGTACGACAATCTTTTGATTTAAGGTGACCGCGTGCTTTACATTGGTCTCTTGCGGAAATTGGACAAAAACAGAAGCTTCTCCATCGTTTTTGTCCAAAGATACAAAACAGGCATTTAATTCGGGTTTAATGCTCTTAACTTCGCCCACATAAATATCGTATTTTTTGGGAATCACAATGCTTTGTCCCATGTGCCGTCCTCATTTTCAAAATATTGGTGTTTCCTCAAAATGCCTACGGACTCAAAAACCTCATATCGTTTAAATGGTATAGCTATATTTAGCTTATCAAATTGAAGGGCACGTTCAGCAATTAGTTTCTTATTTGTTAACTTTTGTATAGATTCGGCAAGCTTGTCGATAAAGATGTCTGGTCGAAGCGAACCAGATTCAAGTGAGCGTGTATACAGATGAAGCGTAGCACCCATCGCGCTTGGCTTAAGCTCGGGCGCTTGAGGCAGGCGCTCTGAAAGTTCTATCTGCTTCATCTTTCCTTTTTTAAAAAGCTCAATATAGTTTTGCTCGAGCAAAGCATTCAAGCCCTGCTCAATAAGGTCAAGCGAGAGCTTTTCAGTCTCAAGTTCTATTGCATACTCGCTAATGGTAAGTGAGGCCGACAAAGAAGGCGCATGCACGTCAACAAAACTCGCTTTAAGCGGGTAGAGATCTTTTTGGCTCACAGCCTGCAGGCGTGCCAGGCAGCTTTCTGCATCAATAAAACTATCTAAGAGCAAGTCAAAGTACTCATCTTCAGAACTTGCAGCAAGCGGCAAAGCGGGCGAAAAAGCAAAGCGTATGTGAGGTGAAAAACCTTGCGAGAGCATGAAAGGCAGGTCGGCCCTTCTCACCATTCGCTCAATAGCTCGCAAGACTTCTAGGTGAGATAAAAATCTTAAATTTCCCGTCTTTTTATACTGAACTCTAAGTTTAAAACCTTGATTATCCACGACGAACACCTACCAAGCTGTTGGAATAATCCCACTTTGTACATACACCGCAAAAACTGCAATCTCCAAGCGTGCAATCGTCAGTAAGTGTTTGGGTGAGACTTCTTTCATGTTCCTTTTCAAGATACTTTCTTAAGACACCTGAATCGATGTGTTCCCAAGGCAAGGCCTCATCGTAGGAAAAGTTTTTGCAGGCATAATCAAAGAGATTGATTCCCAACTCTTCAGCTGCTTCAAACCATAGTTCTTCTTGTGCCTGCTCGCTCCATGCATCAAAGCGAGCTCCTTTTTGCCATGCTGCATACACAAGCTTTGATATATCACGAGTTCCGCGCGAGAGCACTGCCTCTAGATAAGAGGTATTTGAAGCATGATAGTTCAGTTTCACACCTCTCTCGGGCATTGATGCTCTTAAAAGGGCAATGCGTCTTTGAACTTCTTCGGGCTCTAGTTGTCCGTACCATTGGAAAGGCGTGTGTGCTTTTGGCACGAAAATTGCAACCGAAACACTTATTTGAACGGCAGATTTTTGTCGAGGCTCAACCTGTTCAAGGGCAAGATCGTAAGCTCGCTTGGCAAGACTTCCTATTGCTTTGATATCTTCGTCAGTTTCGGTGGGAAGACCCATCATGAAATAAAGCTTAATACGGCGCCAGCCATTATCGAAGGCGGCCTTGATCGTGTCGTCAAAGTTTTCAAGTGAGATATTTTTGTTTATTGCATCCCTTAAGCCTTGAGATCCGGCTTCAGGCGCAAAGGTAAGTCCTCCCTTTTTTGCTCCTGCAACTAAATTTGCCATCTCTACGCCAAAACTATCCATGCGCAAAGAAGGAAGCGAAATCCGTATGCCCTTGTTCGCTAATCTCATATTTAAGCGACGTAAAACTTCGTCTAATTGGGAGTGGTCAGTGGTAGATAATGAGGTAAGCGCAACCTCATCGTAGCCAGTTTCTTTTAAGCCCTGCATGACCGCAGCTACAATTTGGTCGCTTGAGCGCTCTCGAATAGGACGATAACTCATACCAGCTTGGCAGAAGCGACATCCTCGCGCACAACCCCTTGCAACTTCAACCGTAACCCTATCATGAACGGTCGCAATATACGGGACGATGGTATTGGTTTGCGCATCGGTAGCAGCAAAATCTCTTACGATTCTACGTTTTACGCGAGCCGGAACACCTGCTTTATTCGGTCCATAAAGCGCGCGACCGCGTTGTTCTTTTGGAATTTTCTCATAGAACATAGGAACATAGACACCCTCGATTTGTGTCAGTGCAAAAAGCGTTTCACTTCTCGAAAGCTTTTTTTGCTTGCAGGCTCTATGAGTTTCAATAATCTCTACGATAGCCTCTTCAGATTCGCCGATCATAATCGCATCGAAGAAATCAGCTACCGGTTCTGGATTTAGTGTTGAAGGACCTCCACCTAAAATAAGGGGGTCGCCTTCTTTTCTATCACGCGAAAAAACTGGAATCTTGGCCAAATCAAGCGATTCTACAATATTGCTTGCAGACATTTCATGCGGATACTGAATTCCTACGAGGTCAAAGTCGCTCACGGGCTGTCCGGATTCAAGAGCCCACAAAGGAATTTCAAGCTTGCGCATCATATCGGCCATGTCGACCCAAGGCGTGTATGCGCGCTCTGCCCCTGCGAAGGGCAGCTCATTTATTATCTTGTATAAAATTGACAATCCTTGATTTGCTTGTCCTACCTCATAGGTATCAGGATACATAAGACACACGCGATAAGCTTTGTTAAGAGAGCTTGGATAAGCACCCCACTCGTGGTTGATATAACGAGAAGGATGCTCAACAAATTCAAGAATCGTTTGAATTTTTTTAAAAATATCTTCTGACAAAGAACAATCTCCCAAGTTAAAAATATACTTAAAAAGAGATTGTACTGCTTTAACAAGCCCTTGAGTAGTCTAGGCGCGCTTCATTAATCACGCTTGATAATTTCAAAATCGACTTCTATTGCAGGGGCTTGATCTTTATCTTTTGCTTCTCGGTTTTTGAAAAACGGAAGTGAACGTTTCTTTATATTCTCAGTTTGGCTAAGCTTATCTTGAATACTTTCGCTGACACTACCGCCTACTTCTTTGAGTTTATCGGCAATACCACTAATATTTCCGCCACTTTCAAAGTATTCAATAACAGCCTTGCCCATAGCAAGCGTACCGCTATAGCCAATGCCAGCTTTCACCGCCCAACCAAGTGCAGGAACAATGCCCACGACATTTCTCGCAAGTGCACGCATAGCAAAACCGCCGCCTACGATTGCTGCGATTTCTTTGATGCGCTCTGTTCCAATTTCCTGACCATAGGCAGCAGCAATTTGAAGAATCATTTTTGCCTGGTTTGCCGTCATAATTGGCATGTCGGCGCCAGGAATGAAGGCAACACCACCAACAAGTGCGTTTTGCTTAGAGGTATCTTGAACAATCTTTTCAGCAAGCTGCCTTCTTACGAAAGGAAAATTAGCAGCAAAAGCAAGGTCTTTCACCTCATCACCAAGGCTTAAAATCCAGCGAGCAAGTTCACTAAGCGCCGCATCGCGCGATGCTTTTGTTTCATTTAGCTCTAAAATGCTTTGGTAGTTTAAGCCCTGACTTCCTTCAAGACTTACGTGTGAAAGCAAGACTTTATCGCTCGTTAAAATTCGAGCAGGAATCTTATGGCGGCTAAGCTGATCTAAAAGGAGTAAGGATTGAACATCTGCTGCAGCAAGTATAAGAGCAAGGTTGGTAGCTGCATGAATTTCTACTTGACTTGCGTCACTAAATTTCGAAACATGAAGTAGTCCACTGGGAAGTTGAGGATTTAGGTATTCATAGGCAAAATCTATTAAGGCTTGCGGTGCATTTTCTTCAATAAAAATTGCAAGACGAATTTCGGTATTTCGAGCTTTGTTTGCATCGCTTCCGGCACTAAAAACTTTCTTTAAGTCGCCAATATTAAAACTTGCCAAATATATCACCATCCAGATTAATTAAACTATTAGATTACTTGTTACCATTTTGTATTTCATCTATGCAAAAAGCTGGGCATACATTGCGCTATGATGCCTTCGACACCTTCGCCCGATACCTATAAATCGAGGCAACAAAGGAGCTTGCGAAGACCTGCGTGAGCATTGATGAAGGTCCATAACTAATAAAAGGAAGTGGTATGCCGGTGATAGGCATAATCCCCACGCACATACCTATATTTTGTAGAATTTGAAATCCCCACATAACAGCTACGCCTACACAAACCAAGCTTGCGAACATCGAGCCAGCGCTTAGCGCAACGTAAAGCGTTGAGAGGAGTAAGACCAGGTAGAGCACTAAGAGCAATAACACTCCAACAAAGCCAAATTCTTCAGCCAATAAAGCGAAAACGAAGTCGGTGTGAGCCTCGGGCAGAAAGCCCCCGCCTGCCTGACTTGCATTACCTATTCCTTTGCCAAAAATACCACCAGAACCAACTGCAATCTTTGACTGCTGAAGGTTGTAGCCATCTCCTGACGGATCAATAGAAGGATCTACAAAGACTAAAAGTCTGCTCATCTGATAATCCTTGAGAAGGGAGTGCTTATCGCCTAGGGTTGCATCGATGATGGGATCGGTAATTAAGACGAGTGCCACAAGACCTACGAGCACCGCAATGGTTGTTAAAACCCACTTTTTTTGAGCGCCGCCCATAATGATGATTGAAGCGCCCACAACCAATAAGATAAGACCAGTACCAAGGTCTGGCTGCAGCAAAATTAAAATGAAGGGAACTGATAGAAATCCACAAAGCTTAAGATAGTCGCTAAGCTTTTCGATTTTGCCATTATACTGGCTTACTAAACCGGCCATCATTAGAATCGTCGCAATTTTTGCAAGTTCTGCCGGCTGAAAACGTTGATGAATAATAGGAATCTCAATCCAACCATTAATTCCCTTAGCATTTACACCTAGGCCTGGTATAAGTGGTGAAAGCAAGAGCACTACATTGAGGATTAAAAGCATCTTTGTCATCGATGAAAGACGATTAACATCAAAGTTAAAGATAATAATTGCAAGAATTATACCGATGGTAAGGCCCAGAAGCTGCTTTACTAACGACGCATCCGATATGGTAAGTGATGCAGAATACACCACGAGCAGTCCGAATGCTATAAGACCAATCAAGGATAGCGTAAAAGGAAAATTAATCTTAGAGAACAAAGATGCATGGTTTTGTAAAAAGTTGGAGCCGGTAGAATGCGACTCAAAGCCTGCGCTACTCATCGAGTATTATCCACCTCAATTTCAATTTCACCCATTGGCTCATCAAAAATATCTCCGAAAATTTGACGTACTGCAGGCGCAGCAGCAGTACCACCGCCACCACCTTGTTCGACTATCATGGCAACCAAATAATCTGGACTCTCATATGGTCCATAGCCTATAAACCAGGCGTAGTCTCCCTTATTGGCGACTTCTGCCGTACCCGTTTTACCAGCAATTTTATGGTCCATATTGCGATAATATCGTGAGATAGAAGTCTCGGCTATAACACCGCGCAAAGCTTCAAGCACAAGACGTAAGTTATCATCATGACAGCTTGCCGTATGAACGAGTTC
>JAUNLE010000006.1:36319-37167 GCA_030532415.1 Coriobacteriia bacterium
TTAGATTCAATAAGCGCCGTTTTATTGTCTTGAGATAAGACTTTCAGCATCACTCGAGGCTTTAAGACTTGTCTGCGGTTGTTGAGCGCACAATAAGAGTTGGCCATTTGCAGAGGTGTAACCAGAACATCTCCTTGACCAATAACAATATTGGTTGTATCACCAGCCTGCCACTTTCGGTCTTGCTCTGGAGCATTTTCGAAATAGTTATACTTCCATTCTGCATCGGGAATGCGTCCAGCTTTCTCGCCAGGAAGATCAATACCCGTAAGGCTGCCAAGGCGCCAATCTCGAAAAGAAGCCTGAAGTCCTTCTGGAACGTTGGAATTCCAAAAATCTTTTGCAATGCTATAAAATACCGAGTCACAAGAATTTACGATGCCTGTTCTTAAGTTTTGTCCTCCGTGACCTGTATGAAGCCAGCACCACTTAAACCACTGCGCACCAAAGCCCGTCCATTTGCCCGCGCACATATAGCTGGTGTCAGGTTTTGCAATTCCGTATTCAAGTGCAGATATGGTACTAAAAGCCTTAATGGTCGAAGCCGCAGGATATAAGCCTGCAATAACTCGATTAGTAAGCGGATTATTTGCGTCTTCAGCCGTTAAGCTCTCCCAAGTTTCAGCACCAATACCTCCTATAAAGGCGGTCGGATCATAGGTAGGATAGCTTGCCATCGCTAAAACTTCACCGTTTTTTGGATTCATAACGATGCAAGCACCACCAGTTGAATCTCTTCCCGTATCGCGAGCGATTTCGATTGCCTCTAAGAGATGTCTTTCTACAGAATCTTGAATTTTTATGTCAATCGTAAGCTGCACATCATTTCCCGCTATGGGAGCAACTTC
>JAUNLE010000006.1:37177-41198 GCA_030532415.1 Coriobacteriia bacterium
AAATTGACGAGTTTACCATGGGCATCAACTTGGATGGTTTGAGAACCGGGAACACCTTGCAAGACCGATTCGTACTGAGCCTCTATACCCGTCTTGCCTATCACGTCTCCCATTTGATAATTCATGCTTGCATCAGGATTATTCTTTGCACGCTCAAGCTCTTCTTGAGAAATAGGGCCGGTATATCCTAAAAGATGGGCAGCAAGGGTGGTATAAGGGTAGGCTCGAACCGATCTTGATTCGATAGAAATTTTAGGGAATTGAGCAGCATGTTCGACAATATAACTTACCGTCTTCATATTGACATCCATGGCAACCATACGAGCAGCGCTTGCGCCTTGTGAAGTGTCTCGAATATTGCGCTTTACCGCAGCAAAAGGCATGCCTAATACATTAGCAAGACGCTTCATAAGCATGGTGTCTTTGAGCACATCGCGATCTGCCATAACCACAAGCGAGGCACGATTTCCAACAATTACTTCCCCGTTTCGGTCTAAGATACGACCTCGGGGCGCCTTTGTTGGAATAACACGCGTACGATTATCTTCAGCAAGTTCAACATATTCATCACTTGAAACGACCTGCATAGACCAAACTTTGAAAAACAAAATCGAAATAACACCCGTAACAAGCGTACTTAAAGCAACGAGCCGTTTGCGCATTGCTATCATGCGAGAGCCTTCTTCTTCAGAAACAGCTTGGGTGTTAATTCCAGGTCCTGTTGTATTGGTATCGTATTTTGTATCTATGCTCTTTTTACTCTTGCTCTTCTTTTGCAGGCTTCTGGCGAAAAAAACAAATGCTACACCAAGAATAAGGAGGGCAAGTATTCCTATGAGGCTCGAATATTTCATAAAAGACGCTTGAAGCCTCCTTTACTTATTTAAAACGCGTACCGATAGACCTTGAGTTTTGACCTGCAATAAAACGGTGAGCCAAATAAAAGGTAGGTATGCCGAATAGTGTTGTGTATAGGCCACTTGCTATCATACGAGCAAAAAGTGAGTAAAGTATGTTGGTCTCAAATCCGAAGGCTAGGATAAACACGCCAAACACAAATTCACTTGCAAGCGCAAAAATCGCAAGCAAAAAATAGCTTTGTCGCAGATCATTGACAAGAGGGCTTCGACCTTGAAATCCTGCGAGGTATCCTACCACAGTTAAGATAAGTGTCATAACGCCAAAGGACGTAAGTGCCAGGCTGTCGTAGATAAGGCCAAAAATAAAGCCAGCAAGCGTGCCCGACTTAGAGCCATAAGTAAAAGCCCAAAGGCAAGTTGCGATAAGCATAAAATTTGGATAGGCACTTTTAATTGCCATATGCGAGGCAAACATAATTTGTATGAGCACCAAGACTAGCGAAAAGATTAAAAGCCTTGTTTTCATTTGAGGATTAGACTGTGTTGGTACCATTACTGCTCCTCTTGTGCTGTTGAACTTGTCTCTTCAGGCGTCATACTTGGTATTTGCGATGCAAGAGGAGAAGTTTCTTGAGAAAAGTCCTCATTAGAGCTCTTAACTCCAGCTATTGGTTGGTCTTCAGGAGCATTGAGCTGCGTGATAATTAAAACTTCTTCAAAGGATTTATAATCGTAGGGCACTTGCATTTGGATTGAGTAGTATAAATTGTTAGGATCACTACTTACGTTGACTACCTCGCCAATAGGAATACCTCTTGGATAAACGCCACCCATGCCAGAAGTAATAACAATGTCACCTCGAACTACCGTCGAGCCACTGGTAACAAAATTCAAACTAAGCGATCCATCGGGATTTCCCTGCACAATACCTTCTGCACGTGAAGACTGGATCATAGCAGAAATGCCAGAGCTTTCATCGTTTACTAATCGCACGCTTGCGCTGTTAGCAGTAATCTCGCTGATTTGTCCAACTAATCCGTAAGAATTAAGAACCGGCATATCAAGGGCAAGACCGCTCGATGAACCCTTATCGATCGTAATGCTTTTATTCCAAGAATCACTCGATCCGCCAATTACACGGGCGCTTTGCGTTTTCAGGTGATAGGTGGATTTTAAACCCAAGAGACCCTCAAGCCTCTCAGCTTCTTTTTGTGCCTCTATCAAACTTGCATTTTGGTTTCTAAGCCTAGCATTTTCTAATTCAAGCTCAATTAAACTTGCCTCATCCGCAGTAGCATTTCGCATAATATTCGAAAGTCCGCCCACCGGACTTACAAGAACAGAACTTACACTTTTAATTGGGGAAGTTATAAGCATAATCCCACTTTTAAAGGTGTGGATAGGCCCGTTTTCACCCTCGCGAGCATAGACCGTCATGATCACAAAAGAAAGCACGACAAGAATCGCAAAGAGTCGAAAACCTGGAAAGACAGATGTTCTTTTGAAACTATTTTTTTGATGTTGTCCTTTAAATGCCACGGACTACCCTCTTTACTGCCCACCACTTTGCAGATAAGGACGACCAAGTGCATCGCTTTCAAGCACCTGAGCGCAACCTTCAACAACATTGGTAAGAGCAGTTGGAGATACATGAACAGGAACGCCTGTTTCTGCGCGTAAACGCTCGTCCAGTCCACGCAAAAGACCGCCGCCTCCGGTAAGTAAAATGCCGTAGTACATTAAATCAGAAGCAAGATCTGGTGGCGTGTCGTCAAGCGTATCTTTGACCGCTTGAATCATCTCGTTTACAGGGTTAACTAAGGCCGAACGAATCTCTTCAGATTCAATACGCACCGTCTTAGGCATACCTGAAACGATATCGCGGCCATTAACTTCAACATCAATTTCTTCAGGTAAAGACGAAGCAGAGCCAATTTTTATTTTTATATCTTCAGCAGTACGTTCTCCTATAAGAAGGTTGTAAGCATTTTTTGCATGATTCATAATCGCAAGATCGAATTCGTCTCCCGCTATTCTTACCGAACGAGAAACTACAATGCCGCCAAGAGAAATGACCGCGACCTCAGTGGTACCACCACCGATATCGACCACCATTGAACCGGTAGGCTCTTCGATTGGAAGTCCTGCACCAATTGCAGCTGCCATAGGCTCTTCGATTAAGAAGGCTTGTCTTGCACCGGCTTGAATGGTTGCCTCAAACACCGCACGCTTTTCTACCGAAGTTACACCTGAGGGCACACAAACAACAACACGCGGACGAGGAGTCCAGGGGAATTTCTTTTCTTGAGCCTTGTTGATAAAGTAGCGCAACATAGCTTCGGTTACATCAAAGTCAGCAATGACACCGTCTTTTAATGGACGCATTGCGATAATATTTCCCGGTGTTCTACCAAGCATACGTTTTGCGTCGGTACCCACCGCAAGAACTCTTTTTTCTTCTTTTTCAATAGCAACTACCGATGGCTCATCCAAGACAATACCACGGCCTCGAATGGAGACGAGGGTATTTGCTGTACCTAAGTCAATGGCTAAGTCCCCTACCATCTGACCAAAGAACATATCTATAAGAGACACAATGCTCCATTTCTCTTTACGTTTTCAAATGCTCTAACTATTTAGGTTACCTTGACCGAGTGGTTTTGTGTAGTACTATACGGCCCTCTATAAGTAAAAACACTCTGCATCCAGAAAATTATTTATGATGCAGAGTGTTACAAACTACCTTGAGCGTACTTGTGATCTTATGCACCAAAGAAAATGCCGATTTCTCTTTCAGCAGAAGCTGGAGAATCTGAACCGTGAATAACATTTTCATCAACAGTAAGACCGAAGTCTCCACGAATTGAACCAGGTTGTGCCTCGGCTGGGTTCGTTGGGCCCATGAGTCTACGCATGTTTTTAACTGCATCTTCACCTGATACAACCATTTTTACTACTGGACCAGAAGTCATGTAGGCAATAAGGCTGTCGTAAAAACCCTTACCCTTATGTTCTGCATAATTGTTTTCTGCTTCTTCAGCACTTAAGGGTTCAAGCACCATGCGTTCAATAGTAAGACCAGAGCGCTCAATGCGATTGATGATTTCTCCCATATGACGGTTCTTAACTGCATCAGGTTTAATCATGATGTATGTTTTCTC
>JAUNLE010000071.1 GCA_030532415.1 Coriobacteriia bacterium
GTTTTATAAAGGGCGCTGGTAACAAGCCCATTAGCTCCGCTCGCTGCATATGCTTCACAGTTCTTCTCGTTAATTCCACCGGCAGCTAAAATGGTAACATCAGGATTGATGGATCTGAGTTTTTCCACGTAGGTTTTAACGTTTTCCGGAGTTACCTTATCAAGTTGAATGGCATCAACTCCAACTTCGACAAGCTGTAAGGCCTCATCAATTTCTGCTTCGACCAACACTCTTTTCTCAACAGATTTTGCTAAGAGTTCAGGTACTTTTTCTAAGAACTCGTCGAAACCTCCCATAAACATGCGGTGCCAGTCAAATACCAGGATGGTTTCAGATAATCCAAGGCGATGTGGTACAGCTCCACCCGTCATGATTGCCTTGATTAAAAACTCTTTATTTCCAGGACTCGTTTTACGGGTTGCCAAGACTTGACAGTAAGGATTTACTGCTTGAACTTTTTGTACGAAGTTATGTGTTTTTGTAGCTACTCCGCAGTAGTGTTCAAAGAGGTTTAATACGACTTTCCAGGCAAGCATAAGATTCCCTGCTTTTCCCTGAGCCCTCAAAAATGTGGAACCTGCGCTTACTTTTGTTCCACTGGGTATAGAATCAACAAGCTCCAAATCAAGCTTTTCCATAATCCGAATAGCTTCTTCAACGCAGCAAAGTATTGCATCTTCACGCGTATAAAATTCTATTTCCCCTGCTTCACCTGCAATATCTAAAAAATCAGTCGTTAAATCGCAGTAGGGCACATCTTCTAGAATAATTTGGTCAAGTCGAGCGTCTGATATATACACTTAGTTTCCCCCTTGTAAACGAGTGTTAGTTACGGTGTAATAGTTGTGGTTTCCAACATCAGCCAAATGATGGGTGACCTCAAGAATTGTCAGTTCGTATTCTTGCGCTACCTTTCGAGTAAGCGCTTGCATTTCTGCTTTTGTATCGGTGTCAAGTGCTGAATAAGGTTCATCAAGCAACAGGATTTCCGGCTCAAAAATTAAGGCACGCGCCAATGCTACACGTTGTTTTTCTCCACCCGAGAGCGTGTCGGTATTTCTATGAGCAAGGTGGCTCAAGTTAAATTTCTCTAATTGAGTTGCTGCCTTTTCTCGAGCATCCTTTTTTCTCATTCCTCCAAACTCAAGTGGTAGTGAAACGTTTGAGAGCGTGTCTAAGAAATTATAGAGAATATAGTCTTGATAGAGAAATCCTATATGTCTTTCCTCGACAGGGATGGTGTCAAGCCTTTCACCCATCCAGGATATACTTCCGGCACAGGGCTTCCATCTTCCTGCAATAGTTTCAAGGATAATGGTTTTGCCAACTCCCGATCTACCTAAGATGAAGAAGTGCTCGCCTTTATTTACTGAAAAGTCGACCTCATGCAAGCTAAAATTTCCAACTTGAATAGAGAGATTATTCACCTGCAGCAAAAACCTCACCTCTCTTAAGGGCAAGACGAGTGATTAGATTTATAAGCAGGGCAAAGATTATCAAGATAAAAGAAATAGCCAGTGATAAATCTAAGTTTCCTGTAGACATGTTAAGAAATACTGCTGTTGGAAGCAGCTCGGTTTTCATGCGAGTCGTACCAGCAATCATCATAACAGCGCCGTATTCACCTAAACACCTACTAAAACACATGAGAATAGCTGCATAAATGTCGTTTTTTATAAATGGAAAAATAATACGGGCATTCAGCTGCAGGCTATTTGCCCCAAGGCTTTTTGCGACAAAAATCGACTTCGGATCAACTTTTGAAAATGCTGCCCACAGTTGTTCAAAGATAAAAGGTATGTTCACTACTACTTGGGCAAGCAAGATTCCTTGGACTGTAAAGATGAACTGAAGACCGAAAGGTTCTAAGTAAGGTCCAATACCGCGGTTGCCGAAGAAAAAGATAAGTAAAATACCACTTACGACGTGGGGAAGCGACATGG
The DNA here is from genome assembly GCA_030532415.1 of Coriobacteriia bacterium. GTDB lineage: Bacteria > Actinomycetota > Coriobacteriia > Coriobacteriales > JAEZZM01 > JAUNLE01. Next base: position 1,944 of record JAUNLE010000071.1, read on the forward strand.
GCGTGCTTAGAAGCGTCTTGATAGTTTCTTTGACTTTTGATTTTGAGAAGTAAAGAAAGCTACTTGAGAGCAAGCAGAGCACGATACAAATGACTGTTGAAGCGAGTGAGGTTTTGAGCGAGAGTTGGGTGGCAAAGAGAATTTCTTCATCACCAAAGAGTTTAATGAGCTTACTTCCACCCAAAACTAGACCATATAAAAGAGGAGCCAACACCACGAAGGTGATGACTCCTAAAGCTATGAGTGAAAGAATTTTATAAGTTCTGTTGACCATCTTATTCAGCAGGAATAAAGCCGTAGTTTGCCCAAATGTCTTCACCTTGCTTATCGTCAAGGAACTCTAAGAATGCCTTAGCCACATCTGGGTTTTCAGAAAAGGTAACCACGCCACCAGTAATCACTTGATTAATATTGTTTTCTTTAGGTATTAAGATGGTTTCGACTCCTTCTGCACTGCTTACTGAGTCGGCAGTTGCAATACCAGCATCTGCATTTCCAGCTTGAATACTTGCAACAATTTCATTGACAGTTCCAACTTGAGCAACTACGTTGTCGTTAATGTTCATAAGATTATTCTTCTCAAAAATCTTTTGGGAAGTAGCGCCGATGGAAGCAGAGTCTGGATCGGCAAGCACAACCGTAACGCCTTCTTTTGCAAGGTCTTCTAGGGATTTAATGCCTTTTGGGTTGCCTTGTTGAACGACAATTGAAGGAGTGTGGTTGAAAAGAGCAAAAGGATCGCTTACAAGCTCTTCTTTTTGTGCCTTATCAAAATCTAACTTTGCACCAACGATAAATAAGTCGCCCGTTTTGGTAGCTTGTAGTTGTCCTAAGAGCTTACCTGAACCAGCATAGTTTGCCTCGATACTTACATGTGGGTTAGCTTTTTCGAATTCTGCAATAGAATCATCCATAGCTTTCTTTAAGCCAGCACCACTATAAAGAAAGAGTGACACCTTTTCTTTCGTATCGTTTTCTGCTGATTCAGCTTTTTCTGGTGCTGCCTCTTGGCTTGATAATTCAGGTGCTTTTGGAGCGGGGTCTTCTGTTTGAGCAGGTGCGCCACATCCTAGTAAAGCAGCAAAAATAGTCATGACAATAATAGAAGCTAGGAACTTTTTAAGTTTCATGTATCCTCCTGTGGTTTATACGACATATAAGCTATGCACATACCTATAGATAGATCCTTTGCAGGACATCTAATTATCTTTAGAAAGATTATAAGGCAAGAATTATATTACGACTACTATAATATTTGCTTAAGTAGAATTTTAAGTAACTATAATGCCTGAGCGATGTTTAGCCTGAAAACGTATGTAGGGGCGCGATGTCGCGCCCCTACAAGAAACTTATTGATGGTTTGAAGCTTAGAAGTATGTGGTGTCTAGTTCAATTCTTATTCGTTCAAATCTTTAAATTTGCCGGTCACCACAGGAATTGGTGTTTGGTCTTCTTCATCCAAGTGATCTTCATAAATATAGTAGTTGGTGTCTTTTGCAATAACTTTTGCAAGACCGAAGACTGCAATAACGTTTGGAATAACCATAAGTGCATTAAGCGTGTCGGCTGCATCCCAAACGAATTGCAAACCAATTAAAGCTCCAACAACTGCAACCACGATAAAGAGTACACGGTAGATAACTACTGGTTTTGAACCGAAGAGATACTCAAAGGCACGCTCACCGTAGTAGGACCAACCAAGGATGGTCGAGAACGCGAAAAGCGCAAGAGAAACACTTAAAATTGGCGTACCGATAACAGGAATCTGAGAGAATGCAACGCTGGTAAATAAGCTTCCGTCGATTGCAAATGATCCATCAGGGTTGAGTGAGAAGAGTGCAGGATTAGAAAGCATTGATGATACAAGCACCAAACCGGTGATTAAACAAACTACAACGGTATCCCAGAAAGTACCAGTCATTGATACAAGGGCTTGACGTGCAGGGTTTTTGGTTTGCGCAGAAGCTGCAACGATTGGTGCAGAACCCATACCAGATTCATTGGAGAACAAACCGCGAGCAACACCGTAGCGCATAGCGGTAAGTAAACCTGCTCCGACAACACCGCCGCCGAAGGCTTCTGGTCTAAAGGCGCTCTTAAAAATAAGAACGAATGCAGGGCCAACATAGTCGCGAAGCATGAAGAGGATGATGATAGAGCAGACGATGTAAAAAGCAGCCATAAAGGGTACAAGTTTTTCACACCAACGGGCAATAGCTTTAACACCGCCGAAAATAATAACGGCCATTAAGATGCCGATTACCGCAGCGGTGAGCCATACAGGAACATTTAAGTTAGATTGAAGGGTTGATGCCACAGCGTTTGATTGTACTGAACAACCAATTCCAAAAGCAGCAATAGAAGCGAAGAGTGCAAATAAAACTCCGAGCCATTTAGCGTTGAGTCCACGCTCGAGTGCATACATTGCACCACCTTGCATGTATCCGTCTTCGTTTTTCACACGGTATTTAACAGCGATGAGTGATTCAGCATACTTAGTAGCCATACCGAACACACCGGTAAGCCATACCCAGAGCACTGCACCTGGTCCACCAAGTGCAACTGCGGTACCGACTCCAACGATGTTACCGGTTCCAATGGTTGCCGCAAGTGCGGTTGACAAGGCTCCAAACTGAGAAACGTCACCATGAGCATCAGGTTCGCCCTTGATTGATAACTTGATGCCTGTGATTACCTTTCTCTGTATGAACTTCGTTCTGATCGTCATGTAAAGATGCACACCAAGGAGGAGAACAATCATAGGTGGTCCCCAAAGGATTCCATTGGCAGCGAGGAAGAATTGGTGCATCGGTGTGATGATGCTGTTTACTACATCCATATACGCTCCTTATTTATACGATGGATAATGAACAGAATTGTAATATAAATGTGACGCAGGTTACATTTTTTATTTTTTCAATCAGGTAAGTGGTAGAAATTAAAGAATAAATGTGTAGAGCCAAAGGCGTGTAAGGTATTGAAAACTCAAGGTTTTTTAGGCTTTTATTTCACCTTTGACAAAGTTAAGTTCAAGAATGCTTAGAACTCTTTTATAATTAAACGTTATACAAAGAATATAAGGCCAATTTGGAGGTGCCGGTTGAAACCATTGTACGTTATGGACACGACCATTCGCGATGGTCAGCAGTCTTTATGGGCTACTCGAATGACAATTGGCGATATGTTGCCAATCTTGCCAAAAATGGACCAAGTAGGTTATTGGGCAATAGAGGCATGGGGAGGCGCGACCTTTGATACCTGTTTAAGGTTCTTGGATGAAAATCCATGGGAGCGCTTGCGCACGATAAAAAAGAATATGCCAAATACTCCCTTGGCTATGTTAGTTCGTGGACAAAATCTCTTAGGTTATCGTCATTATTCAAAAGACATTGTGAACCACTTCATAGCAGCTTCCCATCGCAATGGTATAGATATTTTTAGAGTCTTCGATGCACTCAACGATATTCGTAATATTAAAGATTGCGCTCTTGCCATTAAAGAAAATGGTGCACATTTTGAGGGTGCAATTTCGTATACAATCTCACCAGTCCATACCCTAGATTCTTACGTAGACTATGCTATTCAACTGAAGGAACTGGGAGCAGATAGTATTGCCATCAAGGATATGGCTGGTCTTTTAACGCCGTATCGAACCGAGCGCTTGGTGCGCGCATTAAAATCAGCTACTGATCTTCCTATTCATTTGCACTGTCACTACGTAGGAGGTATGGCTCCAACAAACTTTATTAAGGGCGTTGAAGCGGGAGCAGAAATCATCGATTCAGCATCCGCGCCTCTTGCCTTCGGTAACTCTCATCCTGCGGTAGAAATGCTTGCAACTGCGTTTAGAGAATCTGGTTACGATACGAATTTTGATCTTGATCTTTTGTTCGAAATCGCAAATTACTGGGAAGAGGTTCGTCAGCGCGGACACTACA
>JAUNLE010000007.1:0-20386 GCA_030532415.1 Coriobacteriia bacterium
GATAACAATATCTCTGATCTCGACCGAAGTAACACTTACACCCCACGGTGTTGTTTTTTCATCCATAATGTGCTGAATATCATTGTTCAGCTGTTCTCTGCTGATAGACATGGCGTCAATATTGACTCTGCCTATAACATCTCGCAGAGTCGTTTGAGCCGTCCAATAAATTGCCTCGGGGTAGTTTTCAACATCAGTACACGCCATTTCAGAATCCCACACCATCCAAAAAAAGACCGCGTCCACTGCAAGAGGAACGAGGTCTGCCGTAAGTGCTTCTTCTGCTTGAAAAGGAGTAGCAATCGTACGCTGGTCGACTAAAGCTGCAACCGACTCGATAATTGGCCACTTGAAATAAACGCCCGGGCCCACTACTCGAGAAAATTTACCCAGACGAAGAATGACTGCTTTTTCCCACTCAAGCGTAATATGGACTGAAAGGAAAGCAAAGAACATGAGGGCCGCAACAATTACCGTAAGCATTACATTTCGAGTGAAATATGCTACGAGGAAAGCAATGGCTGCGAGCAGTATGAAACTGGCAACCTCGAAGGTATAGCGAGCATTGTTACTGGGCTTGCGCTGTTTCATGCTATTAATAACATTTTGTTCGTTAGAACGAAGATTCGAATCGTGTTGTCCCTGAGCCGTTTGATTATCCATAGCCTCTTCCTTTTATATCGCCTATAGAAACTCAGAAATCGTGTCAAAGGATCTTTTAAGCACTTTTGCGAGCTCGTCATAAGACATTCCCAAAGTTAGCGCCTTGCGAACAAGCTCATCTGAAATAGCACAAAGATAGGTGATATCTTCACTTGAGATTTTCGCATCGGCGTTTTCAGAAACGAAGGTACCGCGCCCTCGTTTAGATTCAATGAGACCGTCGCGTTCGAGTGAAAGGTAGACCTTACTGATGGTGTTGTAGTTTACCTTCTGATCAATTGCTAATTCTCGAACTGTCGGAAGCCTATCGCCTGGGCTAAAAAAGCCGGTTTGTATAAGGTAAGAAATGCGCGACTTGAGCTGTATCCAAATAGGTATTCCATTAGATTCGTCTACCTTATAGCCCTTTAGCACATAGCATCCTTAACAAACAGTTAACGCTTTCCTGACGTTGCGTTAATTCTAACGTAAAATAAAGAACTTAGTATTTAACATTTAAAAGAATAGTCATAGATATATTTTGTGTGAATTTTTTACTGTTCTTATATGATTATATAAAAATAGAACCCATCTAGATGCATATTTAGAGGGGTTCTTTATTCTTTGTTTGTATAAATCGGATATTTTATTCTTGAGTTAACACCAAAGGACCGTCTTTAGTAATTGCAATGGTCTTTTCAAAATGAGCTGCATTCTTGCCATCTTGCGTTTTTACCGTCCAACCGTCAGGCATAGTTTTAACCTTGAAGGTTCCCTCGGTTAGCATAGGCTCGATTGCAAGCACCATGCCAACTTCAAGCTTCATGCCAGATCCTTTGCGCCCATAATTGAAGACGTTTGGATCTTCATGCATAACGCGACCTACACCATGACCGGTATACTCACGTAAAATTCCAAGCTTTGCCGACTCGGCAACTTCTTGGATGGCATGTCCAATATCGCCTAAGTGATTGCCAGGAACGGCCTGTTCAATACCAGCCCACATGCTTGCTTCAGTTACTTCAAGTAAGGTTTTAGTTCGTGAGCTTACGGGGCCAACGGCAAAGGTCCACGCGTTGTCGCCAACCCAACCATCAACAGTAGCGCCTGTATCAATACTTACAACATCGCCTTCTTTGATGATGGTGCTCGCCTTAGGGATTCCGTGCACTACTTCATCGTTGACGCTTATGCATGCAGACCCAGGAAAACCGTAGAGACCTTTAAAAGAAGGAGTCGCGCCATTCATACGAATGACGCGCTCGATAAATTCATCAATTTCTAAGGTAGAAATACCAGGTCTCAGTATTTCGCCCGCCATCCGCAAAACACGTGCAGAAAGCTCACCACATTTTTTCATTTCCTCAATTTCTTGAGGAGACTTTAAATTAACCAACTATTCAATCGCTTCCTTAAGGTCAGCAAACACTTTATCGACCTCTTGATTGCCATTAATAGGTACGAGCAAATCTTGACCCTGGTAATAGTCAATGAGCGGGGCTGTCTGTTTTGCGTAGACATCAAGACGATTTTGAATCGTTTGCGGCTTGTCATCATCGCGCTGAATCATCTCTCCACCGCATTTCGGACAGCTTACATCGTCTTTCGAACCAATAGTGCCACAATTTGAGCAGGTTCTACGAGAGCTTAGACGCTCAACGATTATGTCAAAATCAAGTTCAATTGCAACGGCGGCCTCTAGGCTTTTGCCTAGTTCATCAAGCATGGTGTCAAGCGCAACTGCTTGAGCAGTTGTACGAGGAAAGCCATCAAGGATAAAGCCGCGTTGTGCGTCATCTTCTGAAAGTCTATCTCTCATCAGGTCAATGATTAATGAATCTGGAACAAGATCTCCTGCATCCATGTATGCCTTAGCTTGTTTGCCCAGCTTTGTCTCGTTTTTAACTGCTGCGCGTAGCATGTCTCCTGTAGAGATGTGTGCAACACCAAATTCATCTACCAGCTTTTTGGCCTGGGTACCTTTACCAGCGCCTGGAGCACCTAGCAATACAATGTTCATTACATTCCCCTCTTGTTACAGACTTACTTAAAGAAGCCTTCGTAATCATGCATCTTAAGTTGAGACTCAATCTTGGTCATAGTATCAAGAGCAACGCCAACCATGATGAGAATTGAAGTACCGCCAAAGGCTTGGATTAATGGGTTGTTAGTAAAGAAGAAGAATATTGAAGGCACTACCGCTACAAGCGCAATAAAGATTGCTCCTGGGAGCGTAATACGATTTATAACATTCTTAATATACTGAACCGTTTGACCGCCAGGACGAATACCCGGAATAAATCCACCCTGCTTTTTCAAGTTATCGGCTGTATCTTCAGGATTGAAGACCATCGCTGTATAGAAGTATGCGAAAAATACGATGAAAATTACTGAGAAGATCCAGTTAACAGGACCTGCAGAAATCGTATTAGCTACCGATTGAAGCCATTGTACATCGCTAAAGAAAATAGCGATTTGAGCAGGGAAATATAAAATTGCAGAAGCAAAGATGATTGGGATAACTCCCGCCGTATTTACCTTAATAGGCAAATAGGTAGAAGAGCCTCCCATAACCTTTCTTCCAACAACACGCTTTGCGTATTGTATTGGGATTCTTCTTTGGCCACGCTCTACGAAAATGATGAGCGGGATGGTGATTAAGATTAAGAGCACCACAACAATCGTCATCAAAACGCCGTTTGCATTAAAGGCAACAGAGCCAAAGATTGCCTGTGGAAGACGAGCCATGATTGATGAGAAGATGATAAGTGACATACCATTGCCCACACCATGTTGGGTAATCAATTCGCCAAGCCACATGATAAGCATAGATCCAACAACTTGGGAAATGACAATAACAAAGTCTACCAAAAGCTCAGGCACACCCATGTTAGAGAAGTTAAGACCAAATTCTGGACCTTTAAAGAGCGCCAGGTAACCCACTGCATTAACTAAGGAAAGAATGAGGGTTAAATAGCGAGTATATTGAGTGATTTTGCGTTGACCAGCTTCGCCTTCTTTTGCAAGCTCTCCTAAGGATGGAACCACTGCTTGCATCATCTGCATAATAATTGATGACGTAATGTAGGGCATGATTCCTAGAGAAAATATGGACAATTGAGAAAGCGCTCCACCTGAAAACAGGTTAAGGAGCGCCATTGTATTAGCCATACCACTTGAGGCATTTTGAAATTGCTCGGTCAATCCTTGGAAAGGAATGAATGGAACTGGTAGATAAGAACCAACTCTGTAGAGCAAAATCATGCTCAAAGTGAAGAGCATTTTATTGCGAAGATCTGGTACTTTAAACGCATTAACAAATGCACTTAGCACGCAGATTCAACCTTCCCTCCAGCAGCTTCAATTTTTTCTTTGGCTGAAGCTGATACTTTATCGACCTTAACAGTAAGCTTTTTAGAAAGCTCGCCGTCACCTAATACCTTTACTAAGGTTTGATCAGATTTGATAATGCCCTTTTCAACAAGTGCAGCACTATCAACGGTATCGCCATCTTCAAACACCTTGTTGAGACGATCAACATTTACTGGTGCATATTCAACGCGATTAATATTTTTAAAGCCAGGAAGCTTAGGTAGACGCATTGATAAAACGGTTTGTCCACCCTCGAATCCAGAACCTTTACCACCGCCGGAACGAGAGAGCTGGCCATTTAAACCTCTACCAGAAGTTTTGCCCCAACCAGAGCCATGTCCGCGACCGACTCTTTTGCGACCTTTGGTAGAACCATCAGCCGGTCTAAGATCTTTCAATTGCATGATGACTCCTTAAATTTCTTCTACTTCAATAAGGTGCTTTACCTTGAAGACCATGCCACGAACGGCAGGAGTATCCTCGTGCTCAACAATGTCGTTGATTTTCTTCAAACCAAGAGCTTGAAGGGTACGTTTTTGGTCTTCTTTGCGGTTAATACCGCTCTTAATTTGTTTAATGCGAAGTTTCATTATTTCTCCTTCCCAATAAACATCTCGCCAACAGTTAAACCGCGTCTATCTGCAACCTCTTGTGGGCTTGAGAGTTCTCTGAGACCCTGAGCAGCAGCCTTTACGATATTGAGTGCGTTATCGGTACCCAAGGACTTTGATAAAACATCCTTAAGACCAGCAAGCTCGAAGAGTGCACGAACTGGACCACCAGCGATAACACCCGTACCTGGAACAGCAGGTTTAATTAATACGCGACCTGCTCCATACTCACCAAGTACCTCATGTGGGATGGTTCCCTCTTCAGTTAAAGGCACTTTAAAGAGATTTTTCTTAGCGTCTTCGATAGCCTTTTGAATTGCTATAGGCACTTCTGCAGATTTGCCCATGCCAACGCCAACTGTACCATTGCCGTCTCCAACTACTACAAGTGCAGCGAGTGAAAAGCGGCGACCACCCTTGACGACCTTAGAAACACGGTTGATTAATACAACACGTTCCTGAAGCTCTTGGGTAGCATTGTGTTCAACATTTCTTGCCATATTAGAGAGCTCCTCTTAAAACTTAAGTCCGGCGTCACGAGCGCCTTCAGCTAATGCTTTTACTCGACCATGATAAATGCGGCCTCCACGGTCAAAAATTACCGATTCGATGCCAGCATCAAGGGCACGTTTTCCAACGGTTTCGCCCACGATTTTTGCAGCATCAATATTTGATCCAAGTTTAATTGAAGCCTTAACTTCAGAATCAAGCGTTGATGCTTGTGCGAGAATCTTGCCTTCAAGGTCATTTACTACCTGTGCATAAATATGTGCGTTAGAACGAGTTACGCGCAGTCTTGGACGCTCAGCGGTGCCCACTAATTTTGAACGAACGCGAGTTTGGCGGCGCTTAAGACCTGCCCTTTTCGCTTTAAGCTTGTTCATGTACCTACTCCTTATTCAGGCATCTAACAGGATGCCGTACTTTCATTTAGTGAAGTTTATTACTTAGCAGCCTTACCTAGCTTGCGTCTTACATACTCGCCCTCGTAGCGAACACCCTTACCCTTGTAAGGCTCTGGAGGACGGATTCCTCTGATTTCTGCAGCTACTTGACCAACTTTTTGCTTGTCAATACCCTTGACAACAACTTGGGTAGCAGAAGGAGTCTCGAAAGTGATTCCTTCAGGGGCTTTATAAACTGTTGGGTGTGAGAAACCTAAAGATAAATCTAAGTCTTTACCTTTGAGTGCTGCTCTGTAACCAACACCAACAAGTTCTAATCTTTTTTCATAGCCCTCAGATACACCAATAATCATGTTATGGATTAAGCTTCTGGTTAGACCATGAAGTGCGCGAGACTCGTGAGAGTCATCGGGTCTTTTAACGATAACTGCGTTATCTTCTTGTTCAATATGTAAAAGTTCATTAAACGATTGACTTAATTCGCCTTTAGAACCTTTAACAGTAACGGTATTTCCGTCGATTTTTACCTCGACCCCACTTGGGACCGAAATTGGTTGCTTACCGATACGTGACACGGTTTGCTCCTCTCTTTTTGTCCCGAATTCCTACCAAATATAGGCGATAACTTCGCCACCGACTCCAGCGCTACGAGCGTCGCGGTCGGCCATCATACCTTTTGAGGTAGAGATAATTGCAGTTCCAAGACCGCCTAATACGCGTGGTAAATCGTCTTTACCTGCATAAATTCTGAGTCCTGGTTTAGAAATTCGACGAATTCCGCGAATAACTTTTTGATTGCGCTTTTCGCCATACTTTAAGGTGAGCGAAAGCTCGTTTTGAGGAGACTTCTCAATGACCTCATAGTCACTGATATAGCCTTCTTCAGTCATGATGCGAGCAATTTCTACAAGTTTTTTACTTGAAGGCATTACTACAACATTTTTGTTTGCAGTATTTGCATTTCTAATGCGGGTGAGCATATCTGCAATTGGATCAGTTGTGCTCATATTTCCTCCTATAGTTCTTGATGAATTATTCTGTCAGTTCATGTGCGCCCATAACGTACATGCTTAACAGACAAGTCTTCCGTTAGGTTCGTCCTACCAACTGGCTTTGCGGACACCTGGAAGTTCGCCACGTAATGCGAGCTCGCGAAGACATACTCTACAAAGTCCAAATTTGCGATATACCGCTCTTGGACGACCGCAGCGTACGCAGCGGCTGTTTTCACGTGTAGAGAACTTAGGTTCGCGCTTTGCTTTGGCGACCATCGATTTCTTTGCCACTATTCCTCCTTACATCGCGATCAGCGTATCTGCTTGACCGCAAAGATTTATTTTACAGGTTTAGTCCTTAAATGGGAAACCAAAACCACTTAAGAGTGCCTTTGCTTCCTCATCAGTATTTGCGGTAGTTACGAAGGTAATATCCATACCGCGTACTCGGTCTACCTGGTCGAATTCAATTTCTGGGAAGATTGCTTGATCGGTAATACCCATTGAATAGTTGCCACGTCCATCAAAAGATTTTGGATTAATTCCACGGAAATCTCTAATTCTTGGAACTGCAACAGAAATGAGGCGGTCGAAGAACTCCCACATTCTATCTCCACGAAGGGTAACCTTAGCGCCAATTGGCATACCCTCTCTTAATTTAAAGCTCGCGATTGATTTGCGAGCACGGGTAATCATTGGTTGCTGACCGGTGATTGCACGAAGATCAGCGACAGCTCCGTCGATTGCTTTTGAATCGGTAGCAGCTTCACCTACACCCATGTTTACAACAATCTTTTCAAAACGAGGAATCTCGTTTACGTTTGCATAGCCAAATTGCTCTTGAAGCGCCTTTGCAACCTCGTTTTTATACTTTTCTTTTAAGCGTGGTACCATTGTTTCTCCTAAACTAACGTACGGTGGTTAATGTCTAAGGTTTCCAATCCTAGACCCCCGACTTTCGTCGGAGCCATTCTTATAAAAAAGCATGGGCTGATTAAAACTCAGCGCCACACTTTTTGCAAACTCTTACCTTTGATCCATCTTCTTTAATCTTGTGGCCAACACGGCTTGGCTTAGAACAAGATGGGCAGATAAGCATAACATTTGATGCGTCAATTGCTTGCTCTACATCAACAATGCCGCCGCGTGAATTAGCAGCGGTAGGACGTTGAGACTTTTTAGCAACTGCAACGCCTTCTACTACAACGCGATTTTCCTTAGGTAGCGCGCGAAGTACTACGCCCTCTTTTCCAAGGCTTTTACCTGCGATTACCTTAACCTTATCGCCTTTTTTTACGTTTAACTTTGCCATGAATACTCGCTTTCTAAAATCTTAAAGAGTCTCAGGTGCCAAAGAAACGATCTTCATGTATTGCTTGTCTCTGAGCTCACGAGCTACAGGGCCAAAAATACGAGTGCCACGAGGAGCGCCATTTTGATCAATAACAACAGCTGCATTTTGATCAAAACGGATGTAGCTACCATCTTTACGGCGAGTCTCTTTTTTAATACGAACAACAACGCAGCGAACTACGTCACCTTTTTTAATGTTGCCATTTGGTGCTGCTTCACGCACAGCCGCGATGAACACATCGCCAAGACCTGCATAGCGTCGCTTAGAGCCACCTAAAATTTTGATGCACTTTACTTTACGAGCACCAGAGTTATCAGCAACGTTGAGAACCGATTCTACTTGAATCATAACTTCTACTCCGTTAATCCCTTGTATGTATTCCTACACACACTATCGAACAATTCTGATGCTAATTACTTAGCACGTTCAACAATTTCAAGAAGTCTCCAGCGCTTAAGCTTTGAGAGCGGACGAGTTTCCATAACTTTAACGGTGTCACCAACACCGGTTTCGTTATTTTCATCGTGTGCATATAACTTCTTGCTTGCGGTCATCATCTTTCCGTACTTTGGATGACGCTTTCTTTCTCTAATTTCTACCACACAAGTTTTATCGCCAGAAGTGGAGACAACTACACCTTGACGAACCTTGCGCTCGTTACGTTGAGTTTCACTCATCTTTTTACTCCACTATCCCTTAAGACAAAGCTTTGTCTGAATTAATTTCGCGAGCACGCATTTCAGTTTGAATACGTGCAATATCTTTTTTCACGGTCTTGACACGTGCGGTGTTGTCAAGCTGGCTGGTAGCCATTTGAAAGCGCAGGTTAAATAACTCAGTGCGGCCTTCTTTTAATTTATTAGCTAACTCTTCATTTGAGAGCTCGCGAATTTCAGCTGGCTTCATTATTTCTCACCCTTTGCAGCTTGTCCGAGGGAATCGCGGGAAACAATCTTGGTCTTGATTGGAAGCTTTTGAGCAGCAAGACGAAGTGACTCGCGAGCCAGTTCTTCACTAACGCCTGAGATTTCAAACATAATGCGGCCTGGTTTTACTACTGCAACCCATTCTTCTGGGTTACCCTTACCAGAACCCATGCGAGTTTCTGCAGGTTTTTTAGTAATTGGCTTGTCTGGGAAAATGGTAATCCAAACATTACCACCACGACGCATTTGTCTGGTCATGGCAATACGAGCAGCCTCAATTTGGCGGTTGGTAATCCAATGAGCCTCTTGTGCTTGCAGGCCATATTCACCAAAGTTAAGTTCGGTGTGACCTTTTGCGCGGCCCTTCATAGAACCACGCTGTACTTTTCTATATTTAACGCGTTTTGGTACTAGCATTAGTTCTTGCCCTCGTTTCTACGTCTTCTAGGAGGACGGCTTGCACCCTCAAGAGCAGGATTTGTCTTAGCTTGACCAGGTAAAACCTCGCCCAAGTAAATCCATACCTTAACACCGCAAGAACCCATGGTTGTATGAGCAGTGTCCTCAGCATAATCAATCTTTGCACGAAGGGTATGGAGAGGCACACGGCCTTCACGATACCATTCGGTACGGCTCATCTCGGCACCGCCAAGACGACCTGAAGTTTGAATTCTGATACCTTTAGCACCAGATTTACGAGCAGATTGAACTGCCTTTCTCATAGCACGTCTAAATGCAACACGACCTTCGAGTTGCTCTGCAATTGAGCGAGCTACAAGACGAGCGTCAAGTTCAGGACGCTTAACTTCAACAACCTCTACATTTACCTTGGTATTGGCAATTTTTTCAATCTCGTGGCGTAAAACTTCAATTTCTGAACCTTTTTTACCAATAACAACACCAGGACGAGCGGTTTGAATAGATACTTTTACCTTGTCACCTGCACGCTCAATAATAATATTTGAGACAGCTGCACGATTAAGGCGCTTGGTCAGAAATTCGCGAATCTTAAGATCGCTCTCTAAGGTCTCGGCATAGTTCTTATCTGCATACCACTGTGAACGCCAATCTTCAGTTACGCCTAAACGAAAACCTGTTGGAATAACTTTTTGACCCATACCTTAAGCCTCCTTTCGTGGAGCAACGACAACGGTAATGTGGCTCGTGCGTTTGCGAATTCTTGCAGCAGAACCCTTGGCACGAGGACGAATTCTTTTAAGGGTTGGACCCTCATCTACATAAGCTGCGCGAACATATAAATCATCGGCACGAAGACCTTCAAGATGTTCAGCGTTTGCAGCAGCTGAATTTAATACTTTCTCTACTACCTCTGCGATAGCACGCTCGCTGAAACGAAGGATGTCACGAGCATCAACAACTGATTTGCCGCGAATCTCGTCGATAACAACGCGAGCCTTTAATGGTGATACGCGCACATAACGTGCGACTGCTTTAGCTTGCATGTATGTTCGCTCCCTACTTCTTCTTGTCTGCAGCATGGCCGCGGAACGTTCTTGATGGTGCGAACTCACCAAGTTTGTGACCAACCATTGACTCGGTTACATACACGGGTACATGCTTTCTTCCATCATGAACAGCAATGGTATGACCAACCATTTCAGGGAAGATGGTTGAAGAACGTGACCAGGTTTTTACGACCTTCTTTTCTCCAGCCTCATTCATCGCGGTAATACGCGAGAGGAGGCGGGTTTCCACGAAGGGACCTTTTTTGAGACTTCTGCTCATTAAAGTTAACTCCTAAATACTCGAGTAATCCGCTCGATTACTTCTTACGACGACGAATGATAAGGCGATTTGAAGCCTTCTTCTTGTTACGGGTTATGAAGCCTTTAGCTGGCATACCCCAAGGTGATACAGGGTGGCGACCAGCAGTTTTGTTCTTACCCTCACCACCACCGTGTGGGTGGTCAACTGGGTTCATAACCGTACCTCTTACCGTAGGTCTTACGCCCTTCCAACGGCTACGTCCAGCCTTACCAAGCGAGATGTTTGCATGCTCGGCATTGCCAACTTCACCAACCGTTGCACGGCAGGTATCAAGCACACGACGCATCTCTGAAGATGGCATTCTTAAGATTGCGTAGCCATTTTCTTTACCCATAAGCTGGATTGAAGTTCCTGCACTACGGGCAATAGCCGCGCCCTTTCCTGGTTGGAATTCAACAGCGTGTACTAAGGTACCAACAGGGATGTCCTTAAGTTGAAGTGCGTTACCAGGCTTAATATCTGAACCTTGACCGCTGCTTACGATATCGCCAACTTTTAATCCTTTTGGATGAAGGATGTATCGTTTTTCACCATCAAAGTAGTGAAGAAGAGCGATACGAGCAGAACGGTTAGGATCATACTCAATCGTTGCTACTTTTGCAGGTACACCATCTTTATTTCGCTTGAAATCGATGATTCTGTACTTGCGCTTGTGGCCGCCACCTTGGTGTCTGGTGGTAATACGACCATTGTTGTTACGTCCTGCCTTTTTAGGCAGTGCTCCAAGTAATGACTTCTCTGGAGTGCTGGTAGTAATCTCTGCAAAATCAGAGACCGTCTGAAAACGTCTACCTGGAGAAGTCGGCTTTAAGCGTTTAACTCCCATGAATTATCCTTTCTTGAATCCGATTGCAGAACAAACCTGGATAATCAGTAGGTTTGTTGTACTCCGGACTACCACGCCCCCGGGCGTCTTTATAAAAACCCGGTAAGCAAGCTTTAAAAAGTTCCCATCTTCCACAAGATAGGAACTTTAAAAATTAACTAATTATTACCAAAGATTTCGATGCTATCGCCCTCTGCAAGGGTAACAATAGCTTTTTTCCATGTGCGAGTATAACCCTTTGGTCCACGAAGACGCTTGGGTTTTCCAGAAACTGACATAGTATTCACTTTTACTACGTCAACTCCAAACAACTCTTTAATGGCTTGTTTAATCTCTTCTTTAGAAACGCCCTTTGCTACCTCGAAGGTATATTTGTTTTGCTCCATTAAATCGAATGATTTTTCTGAAACTACGGGGCGAATAATAACGTTATGTGCGTCCTGCATTATGCAAGCACCTCCTCAAGGCGACTGAGTGCATCTTCGGTCATAACTAAAGATGCGTTGTCGAGTAAATCGTAGGTGTTTGCTTCAAAAGCAGACATGACAGTTACACCTTGGATATTTCTAAATGAAAGGTAGGTGTTAAGGTCATCTTCACCAATTACGATGGTTACTTTACCGTTTAATTCAAGTGCCTCAAGAATCTTGATAGCCTCTTTGGTTGATGGCTTTTCAAATGAAAGCTTATCTAAAACTACTAGCTCATCATCTGCAAGTTTTGCAGATAAAGCTGAGCGCATAGCAAGTTTAACTACTTTTTTGTTAATTCTAAATGCATAGTTTCTTGGAGTTGGGCCAAATACGACACCGCCGCCTACCCATTGAGGTGAGCGAATGGAACCTTGACGAGCGCGTCCCGTTCCTTTTTGTCTCCAAGGTTTACGACCACCGCCAGATACTTCGCCACGGTTTTTTACCGCATGAGTACCTTGACGTAGCATTGCATTTTGGCAGCGAACTACCTGATGCATTGCGTGGACATTCGGTTCTATTTCAAAAATATCTGCTGAAAGCTCTTTGTCAGAGACCTTCTTGCCTTTCGTATCTTTAATATCAATCTTAGACATTATTGCTCCTTATTGCCCTAAGGGTGAGTGTTCTTGATTGGGCCCTTTAGGCCATACGGATAGTTACGAGTGCGCCAGATCCGCCAGGAACAGCACCTTTAACTAAGATGAGATTCTGCTCCTCGTCAACCTTTACTAAAGCAAGGTTGCGTACGGTAACACGATCGTTACCCATTTGACCAGCCATGCGAACGCCTTTGAAAACTCTTGCAGGAGATGCGCACTGACCAATTGAACCTGGGGTACGGTGGAAGTGAGAACCATGGCCACTTGGACCTGAGCCAAAACCATGACGCTTAATGGTACCAGCAAAACCTTTACCTTTTGAGATACCGCTTACGTGTACTTTTTTGCTCTCTGAAAAATCACTTACCGTAATTTGGTCACCAACATTGAACTGCTCGTCTTCTGAAGTTCTAACTTCACGAAGATAACGAGTTGGAGTGATGCCAGCCTTCTTGAAGTGGCCAGCCATAGGTTTGTTAACTTTAGCTTCTTTGATGTCACCAAAGCCAATTTGAATTGCATTGTAGCCGTCGGTTTCTTTAGTTTTAACCTGAGCTACCGTGCATGGGCCAGCTTGGATAACCGTAACAGGAACGATTTCATCGTTTTCGTTCCACACTTGGGTCATACCAATCTTGCGGCCAAGAATGGTGTTTGCCATTTCTCTTCCTTTGCGAACACGCGATCATGGGCCACAACTGATGCACCTTACACCAGACCCCAGCGGACCGCTTACGACACATATATACGAGCATCGTCTGAAAGATGCTCAATACAGCCGACCTATTATACATGAATAGACCGGCTGTATGGTTACCATTTAGAGCTTAATCTCAATATCTACACCTGCAGGGAGGTCAAGACGCATAAGAGAATCAACTGTATTAGGAGTTGGCTCTAGGATATCGATGAGGCGTTTGTGAGTACGCATCTCGAAGTGTTCACGTGAGTCCTTATTTACGTGAGGTGAGCGGATAACACAATAAAGGCTACGCTCAGTTGGCAAAGGAATAGGACCTGATACCTTTGCCCCTGTTTTTTGTGCGGTATCAACAATCAGCTTAGTTGATTGGTCAATGATCTCGTGATCATAACCTTTTAAGCGGATGCGAATCTTTTGATTTGCCACTTACAATCTCCTACTAACTAACCTTAGGCATTTACGCCAGATTTTTCGATAATTTCATCGGCCACGTTCTTTGGAACAGGCTCGTACTTTTCAAATTGCATGGTGTAAACTGCGCGACCTTGAGTAGTAGAACGAAGATCGGTTGCATAACCAAACATCTCTGATAATGGAACAAGCGCCTTGATAAGCTTTGAACCGTGAAGGTCTTCCATACCCTCGATCTTGCCACGACGGCTTGAGAGGTTACCCATAACATCACCCATGTATTGTTCTGGGGTCTCAACTTCAACGTTCATCATAGGCTCGAGTAATACTGGGTTAGAACGCTTGAGCGCTTCTTTAATTGCCATAGAACCTGCAATTTTGAAGGCAGATTCAGAAGAGTCAACATCGTGATATGAACCGTCAACTAAGTGAACGATAATATCGACAACTGGATAACCAGCAACTACACCAGACTCAAGTGCTTCTTGAATACCCTTGTCAACTGGTTGGATGTATTCCTTAGGAATAACACCACCAACGATTTCATTAGAGAACTCATAGCCCTTACCTGGCTCGTTTGGCTCGAGGTTGATAATGGCATGGCCGTATTGACCACGACCACCTGATTGGCGAACGAATTTACCTTCAACCTTTTCAACCATCTTGCCAGCGGTCTCACGGTATGCAACCTGTGGTTTACCAACGTTAGCGTCGATGTTGAATTCACGACGAAGACGGTCAACGATGATCTCTAAGTGAAGCTCACCCATACCAGCAATAATGGTTTGGCCGGTTTCATGATCGGTCGTAACCTTGAAGGTTGGATCTTCTTCAGCAAGTTTTGCAAGTGCAATACCAAGCTTATCTTGTTCAGCCTTAGTCTTAGGCTCAATGGCAATGTCGATAACTGGATCTGGGAAGTCCATTGACTCTAAGATTACTGGGTTGTTTTCGTCGCATAAGGTGTCACCAGTACCGGTATCTTTAAGACCTACTGCTGAAACGATGTCACCAGCTGTACACTCATCAATATCAAGACGTTGATTTGAGTGCATCTCTAAGAGACGACCTACACGCTCACGATTTTGCTTCGTAGCGTTCAATACATAAGAACCTGAAGCAAGTGAACCTGAATATACGCGGAAATAGGTTAATTTACCAACGTATGGATCGGTCATAATCTTAAAGGCAAGTGCCGAGAATGGCTCTTTGCGGTCTGGGCGACGCTCTACCTCTTCGCCAGTTTCAGGGTTGGTACCAACGATAGCTGGAACGTCAAGTGGGCTTGGTAAATAGTCAACAATAGCATCCAAAAGCTCTTGAATACCCTTGTTCTTATATGATGAGCCGCAGACAACTGGGTGGAATTGTGAAGAGAGGGTACCTTTGCGGATAGCGCGCTTGATGTCCTCAACACTTACTTCTTCATCTTCAAGAAGTTTTTCCATTAAGTCGTCGTCATACTCTGAAATTGCCTCGAGAAGTTCTGAGCGCTTTTCAGCAGCGATGTCCGCATATTCAGCTGGAAGCGTTTCAGTTTCTTCTGGGTAAATCATGCCCTTGTCATCTTCGTTGAAGTGCCAAGCGGTAAAGGTTACAAGGTCGATGATGCCGTCGAACTTATCTTCAGCACCAATTGGCCATTGAATTGCAACCGCATTAGCGTTCAGACGATCTTTCATAGTTTCGATAGCGTGACCAAAGTCTGAACCAACACGGTCCATCTTGTTAATATATGCGATACGAGGAACGTTATAGCGATGTGCTTGACGCCAAACCGTTTCTGATTGTGGTTGAACACCTGATACTGCATCAAAAACAGCAACCGCACCATCTAAAACACGAAGGGAACGCTCTACCTCGGCGGTAAAGTCAACGTGTCCTGGAGTATCGATGATTTGAACACGGTAGTCTTTCCAAAAACAAGTAGTAGCTGCAGAGGTGATGGTTACACCGCGCTCTTGCTCCTGAACCATCCAGTCCATGGTAGCTGCACCATCATGTACCTCACCAATCTTGTGAGATTTACCGGTGTAGTACAAGATGCGCTCAGTAGTCGTAGTCTTACCAGCATCAATATGAGCCATAATTCCGATATTACGTGTGGATGCGAGGGGATACCTCTTAGCCATGTTATTATCCTAACTCGAGTATGCTTCCTACCAACGATAATGTGAAAATGCGCGGTTTGCCTCTGCCATTTTGTAGAGATCTTCACGCTTTTTAATAGATGCGCCAACTTGGTTTGATGCATCTAGAATTTCTAGAGCAAGACGCTCTTCCATCGTATTTTCTTTACGATCACGAGCAAATCCAACAATCCAGCGGATTGCTAAAGTAGTAGCACGACGTGAGTTAACTTCCATAGGAACTTGGTAGGTAGCACCACCAACGCGCTTTGCTTTTACTTCTAGGGTTGGACGAACGTTATCCATTGCTTTTTTGAAAACAGACAATGGATCTTGTCCTGATTTTTCCTGAATGATGTCGAATGCAGTGTAAACAATGCGCTCGGCAACTGATTTTTTTCCATCTAATAAAACCTTGTTGATCAATTGAGTAACAAGGCGGTTATTGTAAACTGCGTCCGGGGTAATTTCTCTGCGGACTGCGGCTTGACGACGCGACATGTGACGTACTCCTTATAAAAACCGAAAGTAATTATTAAACCGTTAGCGTAAAGCCTTATTTAGGCTTTTTTGCACCATAACGTGAACGTGCTTGCTTTCTGTTTGCAACAGGAGCAGCGTCGAAAGCGCCACGAATAATCTTATAACGTACACCAGGAAGATCACGAACACGGCCGCCACGAATTAAGACGATTGAGTGCTCTTGTAAGTTGTGACCCTCGCCTGGAATGTAGGCGGTAACTTCTAGACCATTTACCAAACGAACACGAGCAACCTTACGAAGTGCCGAGTTTGGTTTTTTAGGCGTAGTAGTATAAACACGAGTGCATACGCCACGCTTTTGTGGGTTCCCTTTAAGGGCAGGGTTCTTCTTCTTTTCAGCGATTCTTACGCGACCCTGATGAACCAGTTGGTTAATTGTAGGCAAAGTACTAACTCCTTATTAAAATCCAATTAACGCTTACGTTTATTTCAGTAAGTAACTCTTTTTGCGAAGATGAAAGTAGTATCATTTTCGCAGCTTGTCAAAACGCCACGGAGCCGGGCGTGTCTATACTTTGACCACCCGCAGCATGTAATAAGCCCCGCTATGCTAAACAGCCTAAACACAGGTGCAACTTCCTGGCTTATGCTGGAATTAATTGCCGCTTGACTTGCCGCATTGCAAGCACAAGCGCAATAAAATATTGTACAAGTAATTACGAATCTGCACAAAATATACAGACGATATCAAATAAAATTTACGTTTATTTTAAATTGTGGAGCGTAATTCATAACACGTTCTAAAACCGCCAATATTCTTCAATTTTAGACCGTTTGCCCTAGCTGGAGGACTAAAAAAATCTGAGAAGGATAAAAGTTAACTGCGGTTTTAACTTATTCAACAAACGTATGCTTATGAAAGCAGGAGGTAATTATGGATTTTAAGAACGTGACACTCGCGGGAGCTGGTGTATTAGGCTCTCAAATTGCATTCCAAATCGCATACAGCGGTTTTGATGTTTCTGTTTGGGTTAGAAGCGATGCTTCAGCCGAGCGCGCTCAGGCAAAGTTCGATCGTCTTAAGAACATATATTTAGACCGTATTGATCAGATGGCCGCAGGCGAAGGTCGCTGGTCTAACGGTATTGCCGATCAGGGCGCAAGCAAAGACGAGCTCTTAGCACTTAAAGATAAGGTAGAAGCTGCTCACAGTGGACTGAAGATTTACACGGATATGGCAGAAGCTGTAAAAGATGCTGACTTAGTCATTGAAGCTGTTGCTGAAAATCCCGAGCAAAAGATTGAATTTTACACCCAGCTTGCTCCACTTCTTAAAGAAGATGCAATTCTTGCTTCCAATTCTTCAACCCTCCTTCCTTCCACCTTTGCAAAATACACTGGCCGTCCTGAGAAGTTCTTAATGTTCCACTTCGCAAACGAGATTTACACCAACAACACCGCAGAAGTTATGGGACATGACGGCACAAGCCAAGAAGCATTTGATGCTATGGTTGAATTCGCTAAGGCTATTCGCATGGTTCCACTTGAGGTGCTCAAAGAGCAACCAGGTTACATCTTAAACACCATGTTAAGTCCTTTCTTATCAAGCGCTATGTATTTGTGGAGTAACGACATTGCTCACCCACACACCGTTGATAAGACTTGGGAACTTGCAACCGGCGCTCCAAAGGGACCTTTCAAGATTATTGATATTGTTGGTCTTACCACCGTTAGAAACATTGCAGGACTTCATCCAGATGCTAAGACTGAAGGAAGCATACAAAACGTTATGGTAAAGAAACTTACCGAGATGTTAGATGCTGGTAAGAGCGGTATTATCGCTGGTGAAGGTTTCTATAAGTATGTAGATGGTAAAGCAGTAGAAGAGTAATTTCGCTCGTTTTATTGTTTTGCTTGCTATGCACAAAGGCTCTAGCTGAATTCAATCACGCTAGAGCCTTTTTTATTAGCTACACTTTTTGTCCATTAACCCCACTTCTTAAAGACTAGGGTCTATCTAGAAACTAAAGTCTATCCAAGTAAGTCCTCATCATTTGAGCTTGAGCTGTAGTTAGGGCTAAAGCCGATAAGCTCATCTTCATCCTCTTCAGCTTCTTTTTCAGCCTGCTCCTCTTCTTGAGAGAGACGATGCAGAAGCTCGTCAAGTGAATTTAAGTCCTCATCAATAACTGAAGGGTTAATTGGCTTGCCTGTTGAGCTGCCACCAATAAGTTCATCATCGTAATTCGATGCATGGGTTGAAGGAAGCGACTGGCCAAGCATGACGTCTGGAGCATTTGGATCTGGCGAGAAAATAGTTGCCATCAAACGCTCGATATCATCATCGGCTGCTACATCTTCTTCGCTTGGCTCAAGTAAATAAAGTAAGTCAAACTTCTCTAAACCAGCACGAAGCTCTTCAATTGCTTTTGCACCAATTCCGTCGATGCGCAAAAGTTCCTCATCGGTCTTTCCGATTAAGTCGCCCACAGTTTCGATTCCAGCTTCACTAAACTTATTTGTCCAGCGCTGGGAAACTCCAAGGTCATCGAAGAGATACAGCTTAACAACTTCACCTGGAATGACATGACCGTTGTGCGAAACAGGAATACCATCGCTCATGTAGTCTTCATCTTCAGGCCACTCAGGTGGTTTAGGCAAGGTCTCTTCAATCTTCTTCAAGGCTTCAGGTGCCCATTCAGGAAGTTGGTTTTTCTTAACATCCTCTAAATCGATAGGTTCACCCTTATACGTAAGGTGAATGTTATCGTAGGCAGTAAGACCAGTACCTGCAGGAATCTTCTTACCAATGATTACGTTTTCTTTCAGACCATCTAGGTTGTCAACCTTGCCCTCTAAGGAAGCATCGGTCAAAACTTTGGTGGTCTCTTGGAAGGATGCTGCCGACAACCAAGAATCGGTTGCAAGCGCAGCCTTGGTAATACCTAAGAGTACTGGACGACCTACTGGAGGCTCTCCGCCTTCAAGACTTACGCGCTCTGCCTCGTCTTGGAAGCGATAGCGGTCAATTTGTTGACCTGGTAAGAATTTAGAATCCCCACCACTCATAACCAACACTTTTCGAAGCATTTGGCGAGCAATAACCTCGATGTGCTTATCGTTAATATCTACACCCTGCGATACATACACGTTTTGTACTTCGCGCACGATGTATTTTAGCGTGGTACCTGGATCGGTAAGTTCTAGCAAGAGCTTAGGATCAATTGAACCCTTGGTAAGCTGTTGGCCAATGTGTACTTCAACACCATCTTGGACACCAGGCATAAACTGCGTACGAGAACTTACGGTATATTCACGCAACTCGCCTTCTTGATTTGAAATCGTGAGGTAGTGCGTATTTTTGTCGCTCGAAATTTGAAGAGTACCATCAATTTCAGCTAAGACAGCAAGACCTTTTGGCTTTCTTGCCTCGAAGAGCTCGGTTACACGAGGAAGACCGTGGGTAATATCGTCTCCTGCAACACCACCGGAGTGGAAGGTTCTCATGGTTAACTGAGTACCAGGCTCACCAATGGATTGAGCAGCAATAATACCAACCGAGGTTCCGATGTTTACCGGACGGCGTGTTGCAAGATCCCAACCATAACACTTTGAGCACACACCATGATGAGCATGGCAGGTCATAACCGTGCGGATAATAACTTCTTCGATTCCAGCCTTAGCCATCTCTTCAATTTCTTGACGAGAAGCTACAAAGTGACCTTCTTCAAATAAGATTTCTCCTGTTTGAGGGCTTACAACATCCTTCAAGAGGTTACGGCCGATTAAGTCCTCGTCAATTTCGCCCTTGTGGTCGAAGATTGAATAGGAAACACCATCGTGAGAGCCGCAGTCTTCTTCACGAACGATCACGTCTTGCGCAACATCGACAAGACGACGAGTTAAGTAACCGGAGTCAGCGGTTCTAAGCGCGGTGTCGGCAAGACCCTTACGAGCACCGTGGGTTGAAACGAAGTATTCCAATACGCTTAATCCCTCTCGGAAGTTAGCCTTAATTGGAAGGTCGATAATTTCACCCTTAGGATCGGACATTAAACCACGCATACCGGCAAGCTGACGAATTTGCTTGATGTTACCACGAGCTCCAGAGGTAGCCATCATATAGATGGAGTTCGTCTCTTGGAAGGCCTTGGTCATGGCGTCTC
>JAUNLE010000007.1:20396-30031 GCA_030532415.1 Coriobacteriia bacterium
GAGGTCATTTGCCTCGTTCCACACATCAATAACCTGACGGTGGCGCTCCTCGTAGCTCATAAGACCCATCTCGTACATATCGTCAATCTCAGAGACTCTGTCGTCAGATTCAGCTAAGATGGTATCTTTTTCTTTTGGAATTTCAGCATCCCAAATTGAAACTGAAAGACCAGAAACCATAGCGTAGTGGAAGCCTCGTGACTTCAAGCCGTCTAAAATTTCTTCGGTTTCGACCGTTGGATAGCGGTTTACGACTTCTTCAACGATTTTACCGATTTCTTTTTTGTCAAAGACGTAGTTTAAGTATTCGTGATCATCAGGGAAGATTCCGTTGAAGATGGCACGACCAACCGTAGTTTGTACGCGATCGCCTGCGCTCATCTCGACTCGCTCGTACTTGCCCTCGTCATTTTTGTTGACCACAACTAAGTCTTTATCAACACGTACAAAAATCTTTGCCTGAATATCAAGGCCAGCACGCGCCTCGTAAGCATTGATAGCGTCGTCAAAAGAAGTAAAGTAGCGTCCTTCACCAAGTTTATCGTCACGAGGAGTCGTGAGGTAGAAGAGTCCTGAAACCATATCCTGAGAAGGAATGGTAAGTGGACGACCGTGCGCTGGTGAGCGCAGGTTATTTGACGAGAGCATCAAAACACGAGCTTCAGACTGTGCTTCGGTTGAAAGTGGAAGGTGAACAGCCATTTGGTCACCGTCGAAGTCGGCGTTAAATGCCGTACATACGAGCGGATGCAAACGGATAGCCTTACCTTCTACCAAAACCGGCTCAAATGCTTGAATACCTAGGCGGTGTAAGGTAGGTGCACGGTTTAAGAGTACGGGATGGTCTTTAATAACCTCTTCTAAGACGTCCCACACGCTTGCAGAACCGCGGTCGATTAACTGCTTAGCACCCTTAATATTTGCTGCAAAATCAAGTTCTACCAAACGCTTCATAACGAAAGGTTTGAAAAGCTCAAGTGCCATGGTCTTTGGCAGACCACATTGGTGAAGTTTAAGCTCTGGACCAACAGCAATAACCGAACGTCCTGAATAGTCAACACGCTTACCCAGTAGGTTTTGACGGAAACGTCCTTGCTTACCCTTAAGCATATCGGATAAAGATTTCAGTGGACGATTACCTGGTCCCGTTACTGGACGACCACGACGACCGTTGTCGAACAGCGCGTCAACAGCTTCTTGAAGCATACGCTTTTCGTTGTTAACGATGATTTCAGGAGCACCTAAATCAAGGAGTCTTTTCAAGCGGTTATTACGGTTAATAACACGACGATATAGGTCATTTAGGTCAGACGTTGCAAAACGACCACCGTCAAGCTGCACCATAGGACGCAGGTCTGGTGGAATAACTGGAATAACGTCTAGAATCATGTCGGCAGGATTGTTGCCCGACTTAATGAATGCGGTAACAACCTTTAAGCGCTTAATAGCCTTTGCACGCTTTTGACCCTTGCCCGTATCAATGACTTCTTGAAGCTCAATTGAGGTCTTCTCAAGATCAATTTGATCAAGCAGGTCACGTACAGCTTCTGCTCCCATACCACCAGTGAAATAGGTTGAATAGTTCAGGCGAATTTCACGATAAAGCGCTTCGTCTGAAATCAAGTCTTTTTCGTTGATCTTCATAAACTGGTTGAAAGCGTCGATACGAAGATTTTTTTGCTCGGCAAATTCCTCTTCAAGATCTGCGATTTCAGCTTTTAAGTCCTCTTCACTCATAGGCTCTTCGTCAGAGAACTCATCGAAGTTAGCAGGATCAGCTTGACGCTTAGCAGCCTCGATTAAGCGCTCCATTTCAGCGTCGAGCTCTTCAAGATCGGCCTGTAGCTCGTCTTCAAGATCGGCTGCATCTTCCTCGCGCGCTTCGCTGTCCACACTCGTAATGATGTAGGAAGCGAAATAGAGTACCTTTTCAAGCTCTTTTGGAGCAAGGTCAAGAAGGTAGCCTAGGCGTGAAGGAGAACCCTTGAAGTACCAAATATGTGAAACAGGAGCAGCAAGTTCAATGTGACCCATGCGCTCGCGGCGAACCTTGGCGCGGGTAACTTCAACACCGCAACGCTCGCAGACGATGCCCTTAAAGCGAATACGCTTATACTTACCGCAAGAACATTCCCAGTCTTTTACCGGACCGAAAATTTTCTCGCAGAAAAGACCGTCACGCTCTGGCTTTAGAGTACGGTAGTTGATGGTCTCGGGCTTTTTAACCTCGCCGTGAGACCATGAACGTATATCATTAGCTGATGCCAAACCAATTTTGATGGCATCAAAATTATTTACATCAAAATCTGTCACGTTTATTCCTCTTCCTCATCACCAGAGACGGACAGTGCTTCAGAACTTTCAGCGTCTTCGAACTCATCAAGGCTTGATGCAATTTCATCAATCTCGTCTTGTGCTTCGACAGCTTCTGGCTCTTGGCTTTCTTGAGTGATGAAGGATTGCGCCTCTTCATCCTCGGGGTTTGCTGGAGTTTCCTTATGGCTGATCAGTTGAACATCAAGTGCAAGTGAGCGCATCTCTTTGGTCAAAACTTTGAATGATTCAGGAACCTCGGCTGGCGGGATATTTTCGCCCTTAACGATTGCCTCGTAGGTCTTTACACGACCAGAGGTATCGTCGGACTTCACGGTTAAGATTTCTTGGAGCACGCTTGAAGCACCGTAAGCATACAGTGCCCACACTTCCATCTCTCCGAATCTTTGACCACCGAATTGAGCCTTACCACCAAGTGGTTGCTGGGTGATTAGTGAGTAAGGACCGGTTGAACGTGCGTGAATCTTGTCGTCAACCATGTGGCCTAACTTCAAGGTATAGTGAACGCCCACGGTAATTGGAGACCTAAATGCCTCGCCCGTGCGTCCGTCATACAGCGTCATCTTACCGCGCTCGCCCAGTTGTGGCACGAATTCTTCGCGAGCATAATTGCCATACTTTTCAGCGTTTTTAGCGCGTAAGTTCTTATTGGCAAGTTCGATCGCATGAGAAATTTCGGGTTCAGTTGCACCGTCAAACACAGGAGTTGCAAGGTGGAATGGACCTTCTACATAGTCGTCTTGCTCATCGCGATTCCAGCCTGCACGAGCTGCCCAACCAAGGTGGGTCTCTAAGAGCTGACCTACGTTCATACGAGAAGGAACGCCCAGTGGATTTAAGATGATGTCCACAGGAGTACCGTCAATCATGTAAGGCATATCTTCTACTGGAAGCACGCGCGAGATAACACCCTTGTTACCGTGGCGACCAGAAAGCTTATCGCCCACTTGGATCTTACGACGCTGTGCTACGTATACGCGAACGAGCTCGTTTACGCCAGGTGAAAGTTCGTCGCCGTTTTCGCGGGTGAAGCGAACTACGCCGATAACACGACCGTATGAACCGTGAGGCATCTTTAAGGAAGTATCGCGTACTTCGCGAGCTTTTTGACCGAAGATTGCACGCAGCAAGCGCTCTTCAGCAGTCAGTTCAGTTTCTCCTTTTGGAGTTACCTTACCAACTAAAACATCGCCGGCTTTTACCTCGGCACCAATGCGGATAATACCGTCGGCATCGAGCTGCGAGAGCATATCGTCAGAGTGGTTTGGAATTTCGCGGGTAATCTCTTCAGGACCAAGCTTGGTATCGCGTGCATCAATCTCGTGCTTTGAGATGTGAATGGAAGTCAAAAGATCTTCAGATACCACGCGCTCGGAGATGATGATTGCGTCCTCGTAGTTATAACCTTCCCAAGGCATGTAGGCTACCAAAAGGTTTTGACCTAAGGCTAATTCACCATGTTCGGTTGAAGGGCCGTCTGCCAAAACATCGCCTGCATATACCTCTTGTCCCGTTCTTACGATTGGTCGGTGGTTAATGCAGGTAGATTGGTTAGAGCGCTTATACTTAGGAAGTGGATATTTGTCTAACTTACCGTCATCATTTCTGATGATAATTTCATCGGCACTCGCCATCTCGACGATACCGCTTCTTTGGGCAACGATAATTTCGCCTGAATCAACAGCGGTGCGATGCTCCATACCGGTACCAACGAGCGGTGCTTGTGGGCGCAAGAGTGGCACGGCTTGGCGCTGCATGTTAGAACCCATAAGCGCACGGTTAGCGTCGTCGTGCTCTAAGAATGGAATCAAAGCCGTAGCGATTGATACCATTTGACGAGGAGAAACGTCCATGTAGTCAACTTCAGACACTAAAACTTCAGCAGGCTCACCAAAGTCGCCGTTAAAGTCCTTGGTACGAGCTAAAACGCGTTCAGCTTCAACGTATTCGCCCGTTTCAAGGTCGATATTCATGAACTTTCTCGTGTCTTGGTCGAAATAATCGTTTGCTTGCGCAATAATGTGGCGCTCTTCTTCATCGGCGGTTAGGTAGTCGATGTCATCGGTCACGCGGCCGTCAATAACGCGGCGATACGGCGCTTCAATGAAACCGAAAGGATTGATGCGTGCATAGGTAGCAAGCGAACCAATCAGACCAATGTTTGGACCTTCAGGAGTTTCGATTGGACACATACGACCATAGTGAGAGTTGTGAACGTCACGAACTTCCATGCCGGCGCGCTCACGTGACAAACCACCAGGACCAAGCGCACTTAGGCGGCGCTTGTGGGTAATACCAGCAAGCGGGTTATTTTGATCCATGAATTGTGAGAGCTGTGAAGAACCGAAAAACTCTTTGATTGAAGCCACAATAGGGCGAATGTTAATAAGCGATTGAGGAGTAATTTCATCAACATCTTGGGTAGACATACGCTCGCGAACTACACGCTCCATACGTGATAAACCAATTCTAAATTGGTTTTGAATGAGTTCACCAACGGTACGAATACGACGGTTACCAAAGTGATCAATATCGTCGAATTGGTAGCCTTCGTCACCATTGTGAAGATGAACGATATAGCGCATTGACTCCACGATGTCTTCTGGAGTTAGCGTATAGGTTTCCTCGTTTACGCCAAGCTTCTTATTTACTTTATAACGACCAACTTTTGCCAGATCATAGCGTTGAGGATTGAAGAAGAGTCCCTCGAGCATAGAGCGAGCAGAATCAACGGTTGGAGGCTCGCCTGGGCGCAAGCGTTTATACAGTTCGATTAAGGCGTCTTCACGAGTTTGTGAAGCGTCCTTTTCAAGCGTATTTTGTACAAGCTCGCTGTCGCCTAAGAGCTTGATAATATCCTCTTTGGTCTCGGCAATACCGAGCGCCTTTAAGAGCAAGGTTGCAGGTTGTTTGCGTTTGCGGTCAATACGAACTGACAAGACATCGCGTTTGTCCGTTTCGTATTCAAGCCATGCACCACGTGAAGGAATAAACTTCGATGAATAAATCATTTTGTCAGAAGTTTTATCGCGCTCTTTTGAGTAATACACACCAGGTGAGCGCACGAGTTGCGATACAACGACACGTTCAGTACCGTTGATGATGAAGGTACCGTGTTCGGTCATCAGTGGGAAGTCACCCATGAATACAACTTGCTCTTTAATTTCGCCGGTGTCTTTATTAACAAAACGAACTTCAGCCAATAATGGTGCTTGATATGAAATGTCTTTTTCTTTACACTCCTCTACAGAGTGCTTTGGTTCTCCAAATTCATGACCGCCAAAGCTAAGCTCCATGGTGTTAGCGGTGTTTGAAATGGGTGACATTTCTTGGAAGGTTTCTTGCAAACCGTCCGTCATAAACCATGCAAACGATTCTTTTTGAATTGCAATAAGGTTAGGGAGAGCCATAACTTCAGGAATTTTCCCAAAAGACAAGCGCTCTCGATACGTGCTTGAAGGATATTGGTTTTTAGTGGTTGCCACCAGGTGATTCCTCCTTCAGGAATAGGGATAAGACGACACGAGTCGCAAACTAATAAGTTACAAAAAATTTAACTACCTGTCAAGTTCTTCTTGACTTTATAGCGATTTTTTGCATATCTCCACGAATGCGTCTTGTATCGTTTTAAAAATAAAAGAAAGCTAAGCGAAAAAAGAGGGCCCCAAGTTAGGTATGGAGCCCTCCACATACACTGCTACTATCGTAAAATCAATAGTAAAGGTAGAAAGCCTTATTTAAGGCTTACTGCAGCACCAGCCTCTTCGAGTTGCTTCTTAGCGTCTTCAGCAGCATCCTTAGCAGCAGCCTCAAGAACAGCCTTAGGTGCACCCTCAACAACCTCTTTTGCCTCTTTTAAGCCAAGACCGGTGAGTGCACGAACAACCTTGATAACAGCAATCTTGTTGTCGCCGAAGCCCTCAAGAACAACGTCGAATGAGTCTTTTTCTTCAGCAGCACCAGCGCCATCAGCAGCAGCTGCAGGAGCAGCACCGCCAACCATTACAGGTGCAGCAGCAGAAACGCCGAATACTTCTTCAAGATCTTTTACGAGTTCAGAAAGCTCGAGAGCAGGCATCTCTTTAAGAGCCTCAATAATTTCTTCGCGAGAAACAGCCATTACAATCTCCTTCATGTCTAGACGCTTTAGTTTGTTGCGCGTCTTAAAAAGTTTCAAATACAAAAAATTAGGCGGCACATAGCTGCCCTAAGCTGCGCTTAAGCAGCTGACTTTTGGTCGGCAATTGCCTTGACGACCTGTGCAAACTGTTGTTGTGGGCCATTGAGTACACGAACAACTTTTGCAAGTGGGTTTTGAAGCGTACCAAGAAGTTTTGCGATGAGCTCCTCGCGTGAAGGAAGATCTGCAATAGCTTTAACTTGGTTTACGTCAACAACTTGACCGTCGGCAAGACCACCACGAATTTCGAGGAACTGGAGTTCCTTGGCGAATTTTTTCAATACCTTAGCTGGAGCAACTGGATCTTCACCATAAAAAACGTATGCAGAAGGTCCAACTAAAAAGTCCATTTCAGGTAAGTTAGCATCGGCAAGTGCGCGGCGTACCAGATTATTCTTGTACACTTTCATGTGTGCACCCGATTCAGTTAAGCTACGACGTAAGTCTTGTGAATCTTTAACTGAAAGACCACGATAGTGGATGACGAAAAAACCTGCTGACTCCTCTAGAGCCTTGCTAATTTCTGCAACGGTATTGACTTTACCTTGTGTTGGCATCTCGTGAAGACACCTCCTTTCATCATGCGTTTTGCGTCTTGCATCCGCATGCAAAAGGGGTCAAAATAAAAAACCCTTGTTTGCCAAAGCAAGCAAGGGCCGAAACAGTTCATCTTGTGTAACGACCACCTAGGCGGGCGGGCTATATAGTCCCATTAAGCTAAAAAAAGCGCCGGCTGTCTTTGGCAGCGGATGTATGGTTAGTACAGCTTATATAAAACAAGCATGAGCTATTGTACCTAGAAAGGCTTTCTCGAGCAAGCAAAGCTGCACTTTATAGCTGCGTGCATTAAATGTACATATAAAGCGAAAGCGCCCCCACCAGATGCTTCAATCCTTTGCTAGTTTTTAAACGATGAGGAAAGGACGGCAATAACATCAAAGAAATTCATGAATATATCTTGGATGGATTGTTTGCCTGGAATGTTGAAGCTTTTAGCAGAGCTTAGCGCTTCTTCGGGGACTACAACGGCTGAATCATTATAGTTAGAAAAATCTAGCACAAGCTCGCCTGTAGCATCAAAGGATTTATCGCTCACATCAAGGGCGTGTTCTGCGTTTTTAATTCTTACCGGCAGCAAGGTATCCATTGCAATATAGATGGTCATCTTATTATTTGAAGCCGAAGTGCCTTCTATTTGATAACACTCCTTATGTTTAACCATAAGGTTTTTATCGACAAGCTTGATGTCTTTGTACTCCTGTTGAAATACCTCTACAAACTTCTTTAGCATATCGGGCATTTGTGCTGGCTTGAGCTTGGAAGGGCTTTTAAGCTCTTGTGCTTCAGCCATATCAAAACGCGACCACATTCCTGCAAAGTTTACATACACTTCTTGAGGGGCATCGCCTTCAAAGACCATATATCCTTCTATGTTAGGAATAATGACTTTGTCGGAATTGAAGGAGAAATAGGAAGGGCCCTGATTCGTATCTTGCACTTTTAATTGAACATGGCCACTAAAGTTTTGGTTTTTGAGAAGCTGTGAGGATATGTTTGATGAGATGTCGGCATCGAGTTGATAAGAACTTATCCCCTCAAGCGCTGCTTGGGACTGCGCAAGTATTTCAGAAGGATCTTCAAGCGAGCTTGCAGCAAGCAGTTCGTTTGAGTCCTCAAGAACAATACTTCCTCCCCCTTCTTGCGTATAGCTTTGGGGTGCTTCCATGATTTCACCTGAAAGGTTTCGAGTACTTTTCTCCATACCACAGGCACTCATGGTGAAGAGTGAGGCTATTACAAAGGTTCCCAAAATTGCTTGTTTAGGATTGATTCGCTTTAGCTTCATAATCTAAGCCCTTTTCTTTAACGATTCCTATTAAGATACACTGCCGAGCCAATGCCTCCCGCTATAAGGACAAGAAGAACTAAGGGGATGATCACCGGGAAATTCTTAGCAGGCTCGCTGCCCTCTTTTTGCACCACATTGACATCAGGACTATTATCTTGAATATTTAGATTTTGTTTGCCAGAGTAATTGGGAACAAAGTCTTCTGCTACCTCTTGTCCTGTTTGATCTTCTGAACTAGCTTCAAAAGAGGTGCTTGGTTTTTCTGTTTCTGCCTTATTGTCCGTTACATTTTGAACGAGCTCTTCAATAGAAACATTGTTTTCAGAGGCGTAAATAAGACCACCACTAGGGCTTATCACAGGATGTCCTGGTTTTACAAGCTGCCTTTTCATGCTTTCGGCCTCTAGGTAGGTCATTTCAATACTGGTTAAAGATTTGGCACCATACAATTTTTCTGCGAATTTTTGCACCTCGTACGGACGGGCAACTTCAAGGGCTGAAAGTTTGTTTCCTCGTTTTTTAAAGTCGGCAATTTCAGCGTCTACCGTAGAACTATTGGATAGCGCATTGATACGATCTATTGACTTGTTGAGAGCCTTTAACTGATTAGAAGGGATCTTAAAATACTCAAGCAGTTCTTGCTCTATCGGTTTAATGCCATCGACATGAAGTGAATAAGGATGATAGTTATCGTATAACTCGAGTACTTCAGTACTGCTTTGTAAGTAGTCTTCTCCATTAGTAATAGGCTCAATCTTGGTGAATGCATAAGCAGTTGAAGTAGCAAAAAGCATCATGCTTAGTAAGCATGCAATAAACAATCGTTTCATAGGAAACTCCTTCCTCTTAAGTGGCAAGTTCCTACTACTCAGATACTAACAAAGAAATATTGAACTCTAGTGTAATCAAGTTAACGAATTGTTTTCAGATTATGGAGAAAAGAAAAAGCCCCTAGAGGAAAACCTTCCAGGGGCCTTACAGCAAGTTTAAATAATGCCAGTAGCTTAGCGAGCTTCTAACACTGCATCAAAAAGTTCAGTGTAAGTCATGTTTTTGTTGACTACTGGAGCTTTTCTTACGGTGCGAGCTTTAAGAACTGCATCGAAAAGATCTGCGTTTGGAGTTGCAACCTTGTCATACTCGAAAACCTTAACGACTCTTGCATCTAATACAGCGTCGAAAAGATCGGTGTATGACTCGTAGTATCTAACAGGAACAGCTTTTCTTACGGTGCGAGCTTTAAGAACTGCATCGAAAAGATCTGCGTTTGGA
>JAUNLE010000007.1:30131-37353 GCA_030532415.1 Coriobacteriia bacterium
CGTCGAAAAGATCGGTGTATGACTCGTAGTATCTAACAGGAACAGCTTTTCTTACATTGCGAGCCTTAAGAACAGCGTCAAAGTTATCTGCATTAGGTGTTGCTACCTTGTCATACTCGAAAACCTTAACGACTCTTGCGTCTAACATATCGTCAAATGCATTGGTGTAAGATTTTGCTTGAGCGTCAGCAGGTAAAGCAAACGCACCTAAAGAACCAGCGAGCATAGCAGTTGCAACTGAAGCAGCTAGGAACTTCTTCATGGGTTTACACCTCTTTCTTATTAGGTAATGTACTCATTAACAAAAGATGCACTAGCACAACTTTCTGTCGTTACTAGTGCATCTCTAAATACCTGTGCTTAGTATCTCTTATAAGTTAAGAGGTATAATTATGCATTAACCTTACGAGAAGCAACAAGACCAGCAGCGATTAAAGCAGCTGAACCAGCAAGAGCAGCGATTGGAGCTACAGGAGCTACATCAGAAGTCTTAGGAAGAGCAGAACCAGCCTTCTTCTTAACTACTGCGTCAGCCTTAGCTGCTTGCTCTGCTTTAGCTAATGGAGAATCGCTAATTTGAGCAAGTAAGCTTAAAACGTATTCGATGGTTTGATCGAGTTCACGAGCAAGAACCTCTACACGGTTAGGAGCCATGTCCTTGTAACCGTCGAGTTCACGCATTTGCTCTTGAAGCTTACGAGCACCTTGCTCGATTGCGCGAACTTGGTCCTCATAGGTCTTCTTTAATGAAACAAGGTCAACTACAGCAAGTTCATCAAGAACATCTTGACCGCGCTCTAAAGAATTCTTAGCGTGCTTGTCAGCTGATTTACGAGCATCCTTGTATACAGGGCTGTCCCATACTTTTTCAAGATTGAGGTATGCTACATAGTCAGCGTCAGCTTTTGCAGCTTTGAGAGCAGCTTCAGCAGCATCTACAGCGTTCTGAAGATCATCTAGATTTTTTAGTTGTAATGCTCCATAAGCATCCCAAATCTTATATGCATCATCAAGGTCTAATTGGCTTAATTTGTTAGGGTCATCAGGCTTACGGTCAACAGGATTAGCATCATGTACATCAATAATCTCAGCTTTTACTTTATTTGCTTTTTCTTTATTTGCATTGTTTGCTTTACCGTTTTTGAGCGCTAAGTTGGCAGCTGCTAATACATCTTCTGCATCCTTAACATCTTGTTTAGCAGCAGCTTGTGCATCAGATACCTCTGGATAGAAATTGTCTTGCTCGATTGGGCCAGCAAAAGCAGCAGGTACAACAAGAGCTGAAGCTACAGCAGCGGTAGCGATACCAGCAACGATTTTCTTGTATGACATAGTCATGTCCTTTCTTTAGGGTGCGTCTACTTTTTAGACACGTAACTTGCAATGGAACCGGATTTCCATTGCATAGCTATCTTATAAGTCCACTTTTCTTAAGTCAACTTTCAGACTATTTTCAGCTTGTTTATTTTGCGAACGGTGTTATTGCAGGTAATAGCAGGAATTGAGTCTTTAAGCTTTTTTCAGAAACTTTTCAGGAATATAATCTTCACACCTTTTTTACCTTTTTGTAACCTGAAAAGTTCCTTAAAACACGCTAGAGTGCGCCTTTTATCGACTCTAATCTTACTTCACGCCTTATAAGAAGCAATAGAAGGCTACAAAATGCAAGCAAGCGCCAGCTAATACAAAGAAATGCCAAATAACGTGATGGTACTTTAGGCTCTTATTCCTATAGAATATGGTGCCTGCCGTATACAACAAGCCACCAAGGACTATAAAAAGCATGAACTGCCACGAGCTATTTTCTATAAGAGGTTTTAGAATCACGATTGCAAACCATCCCATAGCTATATATAAGATGGTCGATAGTTTTTTAAAGCTATCGTACTTTTTTGCTGTAAGGGCTTTAAATACGGTACCGCCCAATGCAAGCGTCCATATTAGTACAAGCATCACAATACGCAAGGGACCGTCCGTTATAAGCAAGATACAAGGCGTATAACTACCTGCAATCAAGTAAAAGATCGATATATGGTCAAATACTCGCAAAACAGCCTTTGCGCGGGGAGCCTGAATGCTGTGATATAAGGTAGACATTAAGAACAAGAAAATGAAGCTTGATCCATAAATAGCGTAGGCTACCACACCTAGCGCGTTTCCGTGCTTCGCTTGCTGCACCAAAAGCAAGACTAAGAACACAACACCTAAAATAGCCCCAACACCATGACTTATAGAGTTCCAAATTTCTAGTTTTATACATTCGCGCCTTGGGATTGCCTCTTGCATTGTCACTCCTTATAACACACCTATATATAGAGGATACAGCCTAGTCTAAGTAAGCACCCGATTGTCTGTCCCATAAATCGGCATATGCACCGCGTTTGGCTAATAATTCTTGGTGAGTACCATCTTCTATAACCTCGCCGTTTTCAATGACGACAATACGATCAAGACATGCAACCGTTGACAAACGATGTGCCACAATTAAGCAGGTTCTGCCTTTCATTAAGGTTTGCAAAGCGTCTTGCACAAGCTTTTCACTTGCAGAATCAAGCGCACTGGTTGCTTCATCCAAGACTAATATAGGACAGTCGGCAAGAAGCGCTCGTGCAATAACTATGCGCTGACGCTGTCCGCCAGAAAGCTTAACACCACGCTCGCCGGTAATCGTATCAAAGCCTTCTGGTAGAGCTTCTATAAATTCAAGGGCGTTAGCATTTTTTGCAGCTGCATATATTTCTTCAGGTGTAGCATCGGGTTTTCCATAGGCAATATTTTCAGCAATGCTTCGATGAAACAAAATGGGTTCCTGTGGCACATAGGCAATGTGCTGGCGCAGCGATTGCTGGCTTACTTCGGCAATATTTTGACCGTCAATCAAAATTTCGCCTGCTTGAATGTCGGAAAGACGAAGGAGGAGCTTGGTAAGTGTCGTTTTACCCGAACCGCTTTTTCCAACCAAACCAAGGCGCTGACCTCCGCAAACCGAAAGATTGAAGTTCTCGAAGATGGTCGTTGTTGTTTGCGCATCGAAGTAAGCAAAGTTAATGTTCTTAAAGTCAATATTGCCCTTAGTCACGACAAGCCTTGGAGCTTGCGGCTTGTCTTGTACAAGACGTGGCTCATCTAAGATCATGGTCATGCCGCTTGCGTTACCAAAAGCACGGTTAAGGCGCTGCAAACCGTTGTTTATAAAATTGAACTGGTTCGTAATGTTGTAGGTATACGTAAACATGATGACCAAAGTACCAGGAGTAATGTTAAACCACGCATTACCGCCAGCAATAAAGATGGAAACTATCGTCATAATAACAATAGTTATTAGCGCGGTTACTACACCACGCATGATAGACGCACGCATACGTTTAGAATCGCGTTTTACAACTTCGGTATTAGCCTGATCGAAAAGCTTTCGTTCAAAGTCTTCCTTTCCGTATGTTTTAACGGCAAGAATATTTCCGATGCTGTCGGCCAATTCACCTGAAAGTTGGTTTTGAGCGCTCGCGGCATTCTCGTTCAAATGCAAGATACGCTTGTACATGTAATAAGAAATCATCGCGTAAACCACGAGCAAGGCCATAATGACTGCAACGAAAATAGGTACGCGGGGCGCCAGAGTTGCCACCGTCACAATAATGGATGCAAACATGGGCATGAAAGGAAAGGTTATGGTTTCAAGAATCTCACCATAGGCTTGCATGAACTTGGAGCTTTGCGACACAAGCGTGCCTTCAAAACGATTTGAGTGAAAGGACATCGACTGCTGGGTAAGCGCATCAAAAGACATGCGTGCTAAGTCGTATGCTGCAGCAATTTCAAGCTTATAAAGGGTGTAGTCTTGGAGCTTGCTTGCCGCCTGCCCCAAGATGTTGACGAGGGCAAGCGTGGCTATAAGGGGTCCAAAAGCAGTAAAGACCTCTGAGGCCGCTACAGGGTTTTGCGAGACATGGTCGACTATAAGCGACATGAAGTAGGGATTTCCGTAGCGAAGCAGCGCCACAAAGGCAAAGGTCGAAAACATCAAACCAAAAAAGAGGCCCAGATGCTTTTTGGTGACCTGACCATAGTAATGAAGCGTGCGCCTTGTGGTAGATGGCATGCTTCCCATTCGTTTTGATTCTTTTTCTTTATGAGGCGTGTTCATAGGGCGTTTCCGTATGTTTAGCGTTCAGTGTGCCTAGCTTACAGATACACCATACAACATATGACCTCAAGCAAGGTGCTTGATTTGAAGTAAGAAAGAAGCATTGGGGAAAAGAAGCGTACATATAAGATAAGAAATAAGAAGGGTGCTTCTTTTCCCCGGTAGCATGAGGTTTAGAACACGAGGTCTTTTCTTCTCATGATTGCTACTGTAAATAAGCTAGCAGCTATAAGTAAAATGAATGGTGCAAGGCTACTTGTATCTGAAGTTTTAGGCAAGCTTCTATCAGATAATTCAGCCTTTGTTCCACCTTTAGTTTGACTTGTTTCATTTTTATCTAAAGCAACTTGTTTGTCATTTTCAGGCTTTAGATCCTTATTACCATCTACCTTGTTTTCTTGAGGTTTATTTTCCTTGTTTAAGGCATGGGTATCAGTTTCATTTGATTTCTTCGATTCTCCCGAGGTATACACATTCACTACATTCGATTGATTGTTTGTGATGTTTGGAAGTACAGGAGTTGAAGTTTGTCCCTTATTATTACTTTCGGAATTCTCGTCTATTTGAGGGCCTTTAACTTCTGCATCTTCTGATATGCTCACTAACTTTATGTTGATGTGTGTATCAGAACCATTGATGAGGAAAGATTTTGGGCTATCTTTTGCTAGTTCATAGCCATCTGGTGTTGGCAGATTGTTTATTTTAATTAAAAGCTCTTCTTTTGTATCTTGCACGAGACCAAAATCTAGGTAAGCAGCTTCTTGGGGCTTCCCAGTAGAGCTATTTTCAAGAACAAATTGATATTGGGTTTCACCTTTCATGAGGTAAACATCAAGATTTTTAAAATCAAAGTCATGTGAGAAGGTGTTAGGAGTATCTCCATTAAGAACAGGTGCGCCATCAAGCGTTACTCCGAGTGTTACTTTAAACTGAGGATAACTTTGATTTGCCAAAGCAGGGGTTTGAAAGAGAGTGCTCAATATAACTAAACAAGCAAATAAAATTGCTGCTGGTTTAGCTAGGAGCGCCCCCCCCCCCGAGTTTTTGAGGGTTCATGTAAGAATCCTTTCAAAAGCATTTTATACTTCGCCTGGTGTGCACAACCAAGTATACTTATATATAAATATTTATGTTAAGTCAATAGTATATTTTATTCTCTATCATTCCTTTATTATTTCTATTCAATATTTGCATTTATTATTTTTTATTGCGACGCAAGGGTGGGTTAATGGAGGGTTAAAGGACAAAAAAAGAGCGCCCTTTTGCAGGACGCCCATAAAAAGTTTATTTTTTATGCTGTCTTAAATGTTCTTTGCACCAGTATTACGAAAGCCTGGTTTAAATGTTGGTCCTTCTGCATATACCTTATATGCCGAAAGTGCAGCGATAAGTGAGGTAATGAGCGCGATAAGTTGTACGCCTTCAAAACCCAAAATTAAGTTAAGCGCAAAGGCTACGAAAAAGAGGCTTAATGCAATACCAGCGAAAAAAGTCTTGAATGTCATAATCGACTCCTTTCATCGTGTGATTTGACAATCTTTTGAATCGTCTTATTGGTACATCTTTAATGTAGCCTCTTTAAATTGTTAAGTCAATGTTAAATTTAACATTTCGATAAAATCGTTGTTTTTCACAATATAACGATAAATTCCCAGTTATTTGCCTTATTTTCTATACAAACTTGGCATTTAATTGTGAAGTAAATGTTAAATCATGTAACATTTGTTAACTATGTTACATAGCCAAAAGCGATAAGCTGCTTGCCGCAGCGCCAATTCCGCCAAAGATCGTTCCAATTAAAATAAGAATAATCAGTAAATCTAAGAAAGAAATCGCAACTCCAGCAATTGCAAGTCCTTTTGGTTCTCTGAAGATGCCAATGCCAGAAAAGACAATGCCTAAAATCCAAAGTATCCAATTAAGAACGGGAACCCAACTTAAGAAAAATCCTACAAGAGCAATAACAAAGCCTGCGACACCCATTGGGTTGCTTGCTGCCTTTTGAGGGAACGCCTGACCATAGTAATTATTAGGGCCACGGTTTGGCATACCATAAGCATGCATATCTGAAGGCATCTGTCTTTGTCGCGGTGCGCCACCTCGCTGTGATGGCCTTTGCTCAAGTGATCCATAAGGATTTTCTTGTTTATCAAGGGCGTCGAACTGATTAAGATCACCCTCTAGTTTTTCACCGCACACATTGCAAAACTTACTGTTGTCCATTAAGGTAACACCACAATTTGGGCACTCCATAAGATCCTCTTTCATACATTTTTCTATCATTAAATAAACTGATAACAGTATGTATGAAAGAATCTATAATTTGTTGCGCAACGTTTTATAAATCCTGGACTGGTATGATATTCTCTCCAAAAATTGAATTGTAAGAAGTTTGCTTAAATCAATTCAGTTTCTTCAATTGTTAACGATCAAATCTACCTTGACTAATAGCCCAAATCATTTATATCAGACACTTCCATATAAAAGCCGTATCCTAATTGAGGCGCTTTGTTCTTTTCACTATAGTTAACGGAATCGCTGGTCATATCCCCTGCTTCAAGTGCAACTTTTTGTATCTTCGTAATTTCTAGGCTGTTATGATTTATCTCGGTCAAGCTACCAAAAGCACTTTGCTCTTGTTTATCGAATTCAAAGAGGTAGGTGTTGAAAAGCTTGGCGTCTTCACTATCGTTGCCCACATGATTAAAGATGTCCGTAATCTGCATCAGTTCAAAAAAGTGTGCTCGTTTTTCTGTTTCCAGAGCGTCCACACCCGCTAAGAACTTTTCTTCATCAACAAGCTTGTAGCCTGTCTGAATACTTAGGAAAAAACGAGGGTCGTTCAGTGATGTATAAGGAAGTCCCTTCGGTAAACCAATTCTAACGAAATGGCTCAGTCCAAGCTCTTCTGGGTCATAGCCCTCATTTTCTAAAATGGAAAGCATGGTCGTTTCAGCAAAGTCTATATAGTTACTCGAATGTATATTCTCGTATGGAACAAGTTCGTAATAAGAACGGTCGGACTCCGGATTGTTTAGATAGTTCAAATTACCTTTGAACAGGCTTCCGCAAAGGCTA
>JAUNLE010000007.1:37393-40336 GCA_030532415.1 Coriobacteriia bacterium
CCTTGATAAGCGGACCCGACTGAAGCACTCCTTGTTTTGCTACAAAAGGCTTCATTGGAGCAGGAATGAAGGGTGGCGTTGCTTCGTTTAAGAGCACTTTCTTGTTCAGGCTTGCCTCATACGCCTCCTGCAAAAGAAGATCGCGCTCCGACAATGGCTCATCTGATGCGCTTGTTACTTCTTCAGCAAAATCTATGTTAGCCTCGGTATTATCCTGACCTTCTTGTGAGCCTGCCTCGCTGGTATATGCAACGGCATCATCAACGCTTGTAAATTTCGCATCGTTTGTTATCAGAACTTTTGTTGTGCCCTCAAAAGATCTTTTATCTGGACTGCTTTCTTCAAGTTCTTGAAGTTCGTGAGTTTGAGTTCTATAAAAAGCATCGAGCGTGCCAGAAGAATTTGTTGGTGTAAGAAACTTATAAGTCAAAGCTTGCTTATCCACCGTAAACATGCATTTAAACTGGGGTAAAAAGCCTTTGTTATCGTCGTAGACCTGCGTGGGATTATTGAAGTCTTCAATCATAATCTTATCTTTGTAAGACTTGCTTCCCTTTTCTCCATCCATCTCTAATACACGCATAAAACGAAAACGATTAGCGAGTTTGTAGCCAACTTCTGCTCCTATTGAATAGCTGTCCTTGGACACATCGAAAGTATTTAGCTGCTTTGGGAGGTTAATAAAATATCTGGGAACAAAAGCGCCGTAAATCTCATAAGAGTCGCCATCAAGCGAAGTGATACCAAAGTTAAAAGCACCTGAAAGACCAGGTTCAACCTTAGCATTTACAATTTCATAGCGTGTATAGTCCTCGTAATCTGAAACTAACTTCAAGGAGCCTTGTATGGTATTTGACCCTAAGGACAAGGCAGCCTTACCAGCCTTTTCTACATGCACGCTCATAAATGGAAATTGCTCGTCTCCTGTATATATAGTTACATCTATATCATTAAGCGGAATAACTTCTTCACTTGTTTCAAGAGGTTCTTCTTCTTTGTTATTACTTGGCACAAGCTGCTCTAGTTTTTCGGCGTTAAATTTAAGCAAGCCTGTTTTATATGAAACAAAGAGTACTGCGCCTACGGCAGCAAGAGCTACCAGCACCAAGCCTATGATATATAGGTAGGATTTTCTTCTACCCTGGCTTTTATCCTTTTTCATATGAGCGCCGCGGTCTTTAGCTTTCATATGCTCTTGCGCCTGAGGCGCTTCTTGGGAGCTTTCAATGTCGAGCTCTTTGCCACAAAAATCGCAGGCTTTTGCTCCATCAGGTAATTTCATGCCACAGTTAGGACAAAACATGTATACACACAGCCTTATTCATCAGAAATCATTATGTCTTCGTCGCCTGCGAACCTTCTTATCTCTGGATAGGTTCTGGGAGTTTCTTTCGACTTATAAATACGCTTTTCAAGACGTACATCGGGGTCTGAATGATACACCTTGCCTTCGTTAAACTTTTGCCAATAATCTACCAGAGTTACTTCATTGCCCGAGAAATGAAAGAGTCTACTTGCATAGGGAATGAGCTGGGAATTATGCTTCCCGATTGACTGGATCTTTCCGTTTTCATCAAGTGGAAGTAAGTTAATAAAGTTATCAAGTTCGTACTTACTCATCTCTTGAATTTTTGCACGAAAGGCATGAGGGTCGACGATTTTGTAGCCCACCTCTACACCCATGTAGTAGTCATCGTCGTCCATGGTGAAGTTTTCGTAATCTTTGGGAAGTTCAATAAATACTGCCTGCGCCAAGCCAAAATCCTTGGGATCTATCCCCCAGTTTTCAAGAAAATAGAAACCGGCTAAATCCTCGTAGGGAATATAAAGGTCTTCCCAAACCCAATTGACCACTTCATAGCGGTCATACTCTTCATATTCGCCCTCTAAGACAAGTTCGCCTGCCACACCGCAACGCTTCATCCCAACGTAAAAAGAATTGTCTTCTTCGAAACCAAAACCAAAGTCTGCGATAGCGCTTGGTCCTACATATACCGATATACCAGGAGTTTTTACGGTCGCAGGGGAAGGCGCCTCCGCAGCTGCTGCGCTCTCAACCTTATTTGTTTCCTTTGTAGTTTGGCTTACTTGGCTTATCTTGCTTGTTGTATCTAGGGACATTGCCAGGGGCACCTTACATACCGCAGCGCATACGAGCACCACAAGGCACACCGCACAAACGCCCAGAACGCTTAGGTGAGCACTTCTTTTGAGCGTCTTGCCGCCTTGCGCTTCATCATCTTGAGATTTTTGATTGTTAAAAAACATCAATGCCACTCCTTATACGTCCATGCACAAGGTATTCGGCACAATCCTTGGCATATGGCATTGGACTTTTGCTTAAGCTACTTATGTATTCGATACTACCGAAGCGCTGTCCGTATTTGTTGCACAACTTTTTATACGAGAAGGGGCCCCTATCAAGGAGCCCCTTTTTAAGCTAATTTTATTGTTCGTGGTATATAGCACCTACTCTATTGCGCCTACTCTACCGCATCGGGCTCAAGAGCCTCCTGCTCATCGGCCATATCGACCTCTTGTTCGACAGACGCTCTTCCATCTTTGACCTGTACAACAAACTCATTGTTTTCATCACTATCAAGATAGATTGTTTGATTTTGCCCTACCTTACCGTCAATGATAAGACCAGCAACACGGTCGACCACCTGGCGCTGGATTAAACGCTTGAGCGGACGAGCGCCATATACTGGATCTAAGCCTTGCAATGCCAGAATTTCTTTGGCGCAGTCGCTTACCTGTAAGTCAATACGCATCTGCTCAAGTCGCTTATAAACATCTCGCAGCTGGATTTCAACAATTTTGTCGAGCTCCGCAAGACCAAGTGGCTTGAAGGTAATAATGTCATCAATACGGTTTAAGAATTCTGGCCTAAAGGCTTGACGCAAAACCGTTTGCATTGCTTGTTCAATCGCATCGGCATCA
>JAUNLE010000072.1 GCA_030532415.1 Coriobacteriia bacterium
ACAATTGCAGAAGCGAGTACCGATGTGGAGATTAACGCAACCAACTTTCCTGACGCGATATTCAGGAATCATGTAAAGACAGAATTTGACAGAGATAATAACGATAAACTGAGTCAGGCAGAGCTTGATGCTGTTACTAGTATTTATGTTAACAATGAGGGCATCACAAGCCTACAGGGAATAGAATATTTCACGAAGCTCACTTCCTTGAACTGTACTGACAATAGGATATCTACAATTGATTTGAGCAAGAATACCGAACTAGAGACCATACATCTTAGTGGAAATAAGTATCTCGCAGGTGATATAGGCATAGGAAGTAATGCTAAACTGAAGAAATTGGGCTGTAGCGATAACAAACTTACTTCCTTAGATGTAAGCAACTGTAGCTCACTTGAATACTTGGACTGTGACAGAAATGAGCTTACAAGTCTTACTATAGGTACGAACAGCGCACTGAAAAAATTATATTTCCAAAATAATAAAGTACCAATCGAAGTGCTTGATCTAAGCAAGGTGCCGAATCTGGAAAAATTACTTTGTGGTGCTAGCAAGATCAAGAACCTAAAATTAGGAACTGTAGCTAGACCTACGCTAACGGAGTTTTCCTGCTTATGGAACAGCCTTGCCAGCCTCGATTTAAGCCGAGCAACGAATCTAAATTTAGATGTATATAATATCGGAGGTCAAACTGTTGAAGTAGAGTTAAATGATAGTAAATTAGATTTGTCGGCACTTAGCGAAGGATTAGATATAACTAAAGTGCAGGACTTAAATAGCGACGAGGCGACACTTGAAGGAAATATTTTAACATTTAAGGCAAGAGAAGTAAAC
Organism: Coriobacteriia bacterium; assembly: GCA_030532415.1. Lineage (GTDB taxonomy): Bacteria > Actinomycetota > Coriobacteriia > Coriobacteriales > JAEZZM01 > JAUNLE01. The sequence continues at coordinate 835 of JAUNLE010000072.1, forward strand.
TATAATTATAATACTGGAAAAGGTTTAATGAGTGTTTGTTTGAAGGCTACTGACCCACATCAACCTAATGGTACGTATAAGGTTGAATTTGAGACCGGTGGGAACGGGGTTATAAATCCACAGTATATTACAGAGGGAGGAAAAGCCACGAAACCAGTCAATCCAACTAAGGAAGGTTATACCTTCGATAAATGGGTCGACGAGAACGGTAATGAATTTAACTTTAATACACCTATTACGTCCGACATCAAGCTCTTTGCTAGCTGGTCGAATTTAATATATGAAGTGACATTTGACACAGATGGCGGAAGCGATGTCAGCAATAGATATGTAAGCCATAACGTTAAGCTTGAGAAACCTGAGGATCCAACTAAGACGGGTCATACCTTCGATAAATGGGTCGACGAGAACGGTATTGAATTTGACTTTAATACACCTATTACGTCCAATATAACGCTTAAGGCTACATATAAGCAACTGTATCCTAATCATCATGAGGTTAAATTTTTGACCTACTCAACACCTAGGAGCTTTATAAAGTATGTAAGACACGGTGGGAGGGTTGAGAAGCCTGAGGATCCAACTATGGAGGGTAAAACCTTCATCTACTGGCGAGATGAACACTATATTGAATTTGACTTTAATACACCTATTACGTCTGATATGACACTTACAGCTGGATATCATACAAATGAGTACAAAGTTAAGTTTGACACAGATGGCGGAAGCACGATCGCTGATCAAACCGTAGAATATGACAAAAAGGCAAGTAAGCCTGCGGATCCAACTAAGCGAGGCGCTACCTTCGTTAAATGGGTTGGTGAGAACGGCAATGAATTTGACTTCGATAATACACATATTAAGTCTGATATAACGCTTACAGCTACATATGAGCGACTGCCTGGGTTTTATGAGATTAGATTTGTGACCGACTCGCAAACTAAAATACCTACGTTGTATCTAGAGGACGGAGAGAAGGTTGAGAAGCCTGCGGATCCAACTAGGACGGGATATACCTTCGTTAAATGGGTCGATGGCGAAGGTAAAGAATTTGACTTCGAAAAGGCTATTACGTCCGATATAACGCTCAAAGCTGAATGGAAACAGGTATATAACCCTATAACTCCTGTATACGTTAATAAAGAACTTACAGAGGCGCAGGATAAAGCTATTTCGACTCTCGCAGAGAATATAGATAATGAAGACTTCAATTCCGAAGAGCAGAAGAAGGCAGATGAAATCTTAAAGAAAGCTAAGGCAGAGATAAAGGAAGCTAAGACCAAGGAAGAGGTTGCTGCGGTAGCGGGAGAAGCACAGAAGAAGATCGACGCACTGTGGTCAAAGGATGAACTTGATCAGAAAGAAAAGACCGAAAGCCTTAACCGCGACGAATTTAAGTCGAAATCCAAGCTTACAACCACGAAGAGCGGCAAACGAGCTATAAAGATCACTTGGAGGACCCCGAAGGGAATGGAGTTTGACGGGTTCGAGGTGTTCAGATCGACCAATAGGAACAAGTTCGGCAAGACCCCTTACTTCGTAGCTAAGGGAAGCAAGAACAGCTATTACAATACTAAATCATTACGAAAGGGTAGAACCTACTACTACAAGGTAAAAGCCTTCAAGATCGTAAACGGTCAGAAGATCTATACTGGCTGGTCGACCAAGGCATGGAGAAAGGTTAGATAAACGAGTCCGATATGAACCTAATACAAACTTGTAGAACGTAAATGTATAAACCTAGCCCCCTACGAAACATATCATAGGGGGCTATGATTTTGTCCAAACTCAGATGGCTTTTTGCCAAAAAGTGTTGGTGAAGGGTTCCAACCTAAAGACTGTCATTTTTAGCAAGCGGCAGTAAAGTGTAAGCAAAAAAGGGAGCAGACATCTGCTCTTTTTTTATATATCCCATAAGGGAGCTATAGCTTTGGAAGCATAATTTCGGCTATTTTCTCAATCCGTAACAGGTATATAAAAGATCTATAATTGTGGACTTATCTGTGTTTCTTATACCGATTGATTTTAAATCTATATCCTCTTTTTCTATCTTGGATAGAAATATTCTCATATCATCGATAATTTCGGCACTGATAATTTGCTGTGTATCGGCGGTTAGTAACTGAGCAAGACGGAACACATCGTTCTTGTGCTTCTTGATGTTTTTACTATCAATTTTTTCTCCGTTAGACTTGCGTTCGCTCAAATCAAGCCATGCTTTAGCCTTAAACGGTATAAGGCAGGTAGGGCTCAATACAGGAATGCCGTCAAGCACAATCTGCCCATCCTTTAGTAACTCGTAATATGCCTCATTCAAAAGAATAGCAGACAGGCTTGAAATTTCATCGTCTATGGGTAAGGGTGTAAGCGTCGCGTCGCCCTCAAGCACAATAAAATCAGGATTTCTTGAAAAAATTTCTATCATATATGGGTAATCCTTGCTTTTAGGTGAGGTGAAACGATAAAACTGTGCTATACCAGTGTTTTTATTGAGGTGTTCATACTCTGCCTCTTGAACATACTCCCAGAAGCGTCTGCCGAACTCCGCGGTTATGGATTCAACAATAAGTACAATGTCAATATCCTTTGTGGCGCGGAAGGGAAGCTCTTCGTTCCGCATAATTAAATCACAGGCTGCACCGCCGATGATTACATATTGATCCTCATATCCGTTGAATTGCTCTTTGAATTTCGTAAATCCGTTAACCATTTTTAAATCTCCCCCCTAACAGTTCTTTGACTGCTCCTTCGACTCGCTCATCATGATTATCCTCTAAGGACAGTGCTAGGGATAAAACGTCGGCTGTATTTTCGTTTGAAAACATCCTTGGGTCATATGACCACAGTTCGAGCTTCACTTGCCTTTCAGAGTCAACAAGATCATCTGTCAATTTAGAACTGTCAAAGCTTTTTTTCCAAATTGCAAATGTAATGAGACTAGGTGGATTTAACATTGTTTTTTCCGAAAGAGCGGTCTCGCCAGCAAAAACCATCTCAGATGTCAGGTCCTCTTTATATATATATCCCCAATTGTAAACAGGATTAGATAAAAATTTCCTTGCCTTTTCAAACAATTCTGCACGACCAAATTTTGATTCAATCACCTTATTGACGCCGTCCTTTGTTGCGTTAAATAAGCCAGTAGCCTCTAATTGTCTCGAAGCCCTTGTCAAGGTCATTGGGGTGAATGGCAATATCCTTGATGCATCAGACAAATAAAATCTCTTTTTGCCGCTGTAAATATATAATAGGAACAACTGCTGGGCTGAGAAGGTAAACTTGTCAATCTCCATTATTCCCTCGTTTTCGTTCGTTAGCATCGAACACATGAAAGGAAGGAATGCCTGTTTTTGCGTAATAAAAGGTATGTTATTCTCTATAAAACTTTTTTTCCTGTGAAAAGAAATTGAGTCGAGGTCAAGGATAACTGGTGCATTGTCGAGTGCTTGAATTTTTGCAATCTGTTTCCTGAGTGCTGGAAGGGTTGAGAGATCATCTCTCGGCTTTATTGCAATACAGAATTTTTTACCAATGACAATTCCATGGAAATCGTAGCCATTCGCTATGTATAAAGGTAGAGAACCTTGTTTATTCCATGCCTCATATTTAACTGGAAATCCAAACAGATTTTCATGCATACAGTTTCACTCCCTTCATTTTAACTTATTTATTTAATTTTAACTTAACGAATGTTAAAAGTCAAGTTTTTTGTTAAAGTGAATATAAATTCGGATTTTGCATGCGAATTTGAACACTGCCCAAGGCACTAAATGCTTGACAAAATGCCTGTGAGAAGGTAGTATTAAGCTGATAAGGGGGAAGAGTTTTATATGCATTTTTACGAATACATTTAATTTTTTCCGCAGTTGTTATTCCGTATAGATGAGATGCATGAGCGAGCGATATATCTCATCTAAAAGTGTAATTTTTGGAGAGAAGGGAGATAATATGAAAAAGTATGCGAAACATGGACTAAAAACATTTTGCGTTATCATGGCGTTTATCTTGGTTACGACATTCATACCGAGCGTAAACACAATTGCAGAAGCGAGTACCGATGTGGAGATTAACGCAACCAACTTTCCTGACGAGATATTCAGGGATCATGTAAAGACAGAATTTGACAGAGATGATGACGGTAAGCTGAGTCAGGCAGAGCTTGATGCTGTTACTGGAATTGATGTTAGCAAAAAGGACATTACAAGTCTACGTGGGATAGAATATTTTACCAGCCTTAAAGAACTAGAATGTTATAAAAATCAGTTAGAGGAGATTGACCTTAGACATAACACTTTGCTTACTTACTTGAGCTGTCATGACAATAAGATATCCACGATTGATTTGAGTAGCAATCTCAAACTAGAAGCAGTATATCTTGACAGAAATAAGATCGCAGGTGAAATTGGCATAGGCGAACATGATAAACTTGAGAGATTGAGCTTCAACGAAAATCAAATTACCGCCATAGATGTCAGCAATTGCAGTTTACTTGAGTACCTAGGCCTTAGAGCAAATCAGGTTACCTCCTTAGATGTCAGCAATTGCAGCTTACTTGGCGAACTGAGTTGCGGCGAAAATAAACTTGCGAGCCTTAAAATAGGCGCTAACAACGAAATGACGAAACTGCGGTGCAATGAAAATGAAATTGAAGAGCTTGACCTAAGCAAAGTACCGAAGCTGAAAGAAATTGACTGTAATAATAATAAAATTAAAAAACTAGAACTAGGAGATGCATCAAGACCAGATCTGAAAATCCTGTACTGTGAATCTAATGAAATTGAAGAGCTTGATGTAAGCAGCGCAACGAATCTAGTAGTTTTTTACTGTAATTATAATAAAATTAAGAATCTGAAATTAGGCTCAAGACCAAATCTGGTAGAGTTCGCCTGCGACAATAATTGTCTTGCCAGCCTCGATTTGGACGGAGTTCCGAATACAACTGTAAAAGAAGAAGACATCGGTGATCAATCTGTTGATGTAGAATTAACTAATGGTAAATTTGATTTATCGACG
>JAUNLE010000073.1 GCA_030532415.1 Coriobacteriia bacterium
ATTTCTTTTTCTGAAAAGCCTTTTAATGGTTTAAATAAACCTATATTCCTTAAGTCTTCATCAATTTTGTAAGTTGAGTTTGTAAGTTTTTTTTCAGAAAAAAATACTGATTTTATTGGTAAAATACCTAGTCCTCTTGCATATTTTTGTTCCGACTCTACACCTTCATTATCGGTCATATCTACTCCAAGCATTTGAAAACCACCACAAATGCCCATGATATATTTGCCCTTGGCATTCCTATTCAAAAGCTCTTTATCAATCCCTAAAAGCTTAATTTGCTTTAAGTCTGCTACTGTATTTTTACTTCCTGGTATAATTACAAGATCTGCCTGATTAATAAGCTCCTTGTCTAGGCTATAAATCAAGTCAACCCTTGAATCATTTTCAAGGGGCTTAAAATCAGTAAAGTTAGATATATGATTAAGCTTGACTACCATTATCTTTAATCTTGGACTTTCATCATTAGAAAAAGTCTTTTTCTTTTGCCTTATATCTAGGGAATCTTCACCCTCAAGGTCAAATTCCTTATAGGGAACTATGCCTAATACCTTAATGCCAATGAGCTTTTCTATAAGTTCTTTGCCGTCATCGAAACCACCATCTCTGCCCCTATACTTATTTATAATTACGCCTTTTATTTTGTCTCTTTCTTTTTTTGACATTAAATAAAGATTACCGGCAATGGAGGCGAATACACCCCCCTTATCTATATTAGCAACAAGGACTACGGGGCAATTAGCAATTTCTGCCATCCCCATATTGCTTATATCTCCATCCCTAAGATTGAGTTCATAAGCTGCTCCGGCACCCTCAAGAATTACAATATCTGACTTTTTTTCTATATGCTCAAGACTTAACTTGACCTCCGGAATAAGTGTTTTTCTATATGCACGATAATCTTCTGAAGAGAGAGTCGCCCTTAAATTTCCACCTACTATTACCTGACTTGTCATATTTCCATTTGGCTTCAACAAAATAGGATTCATGCACACATCAGGCTCAATACCAGCTGCTTCTGCCTGTACATACTGAGATCTTCCCATCTCAGATCCATCTTTGGTGACATATGAATTTAGGGCCATATTCTGTGATTTAAAGGGACTTACCCTGAACCCATGTCGCTTTAAGACCCTAAGTAAGCCTGTCACTATTGTTGATTTTCCTGCACCAGATTCTGTTCCCAAAATCATTAATTTTTTAGCCATATGAACTCCTTATAATAAATAAATTACTTCTTTATTATATCAAAAAATGACTTATAAGACAAAAATCATGGATATTATTAGTACAAAAATAAAAATAATTAAAAGTCGGATAAAAGATATAAAAATCCCTTATCCGACCTAATTAGTTTATTATTTTATATTAAATATTTTAATACTTTCATAGATATTTGAATTTTTATCTGTTTTTAAAACTTTTGCTACCAAGGGAAAAATATCCGCAACCAAGAATGAAAGCTCCTCCAATTATATTACCTATGGTTACAGGAATTAAATTTGCAAACATCTCAGCCATGCCTACCCCTCTAATATCAGGTGATAATAAGGAAACTCCATATACTGTCATATTTGCGATACTATGCTCAAATCCACAAGTTATAAAGGTATATAGGCATAAGAATATTATTATTAATTTAGCTGTGTCATCATTAGTCCTAAATGATATTAAAACTGCCAGACATACTAACATATTACATAGTATTCCTCTGAATAATAAAGGCATAAATCCAGCCCCAGCCTTGGCTAAGCTCATATTTTGAAAAGTCTCTGCTATCGGGCCCTTTGCAAATCCCGCTCCAACAAATATTAAACTAAGTAAAAGGGCTCCAATAAAATTTCCAAAATAAGAAAAAATCCACACCCTCATAAGGTCGCTAGTTTTGACACCTTTATTTAATTTACCAACCGTCATTATCAAATTGTTTCCTGTAAATAGGTCAGTACCTGTAAAAATTACCAATGACAAAGCTACAGAAAAAGATACTCCCATCAAGATCTTTACCATGGGACTTCCACTAGCGAAGCTTGCAATGTTAAATATTAACAAGATACCAAAGCCTATAAAGGATCCTGCAAAAGCTGATGAAATTAAATACTTAAAAATACTTGAATTAAGTAGGTCGTTTTTCTTTTGAGCCGCTGTCGTTAGCTTAGCTATAGTTTCATCGTACATAAAGTTTAGTCCTTTCATAAATTTTAGTTTCCACTAAAATCTTTATTTTATATTTTATCCAAATTTATGATATTCAGGCCCATGCCAGTACATATTAGGTGTTTCCACACACTCAAGAGGTAGGTCTACGCCTTCAAGAGCCCATTTTCTATATTCTTTAAATCCAGTCCTATCAACGATATAGCCTATATGCTCTTTTCTATTTGGAGCATCAGGTGATATATATTCTTCAACATACTTATAGGTATTTTGTATTATTTTTACTATAGAATCCTCATCAATCCACTTAAACCAATCCTGAGCTAACCTTGGGTTTTTCTTTCCGGTCCTACCCATGATTGCAAGTCTATAATATTTTTTGGGACTCCTAGTCCATGCTGACATAGGACAATTAAGTACACATTCACCACAGCCAATGCACTTTTCTTCATTTCTTACAATCTTATTGTTTTCAATTGAAAGTGCATCTACAGACATTTGCTTACACTTTCTTACACAAGCTCCGCAGTTGACGCACCTAGACATTTCATATTCAGGTTTGCACATACCAATTATTCCAAAGTCATGCATCCTTGCCTTGATACAATCATTTGGACAACCTGTCAAGGCTATCTTAAAGTGTAGGTCATGAGGGAAAATTGCATTTTCTATTCTTTGTGCGAATTTAGTCGTATTATATTGGGCCTTTGGACAGACCTTATTTCCTATACAAGCGGCAATATTTCTAGTACCTGCTGCATCATAACCCGTATTTTTTTTACCTTGGTTGGTATTCATATTGTCTATAACGGGTTGAATCATTTTATTTACTTCAGGCATACTTTCCATATCTATACCAAGAATTTCAAAACCCTGTCTAGTAGTTATATGAATTTGACCATTACCATATTCATTGGCAATCTTAGAAATAACTAATAAACTGTCCGGGTCTATTAAACCTCCGGGTACTCTTACCCTAAGTGAAGTTTGATATTTTTGCTTAACTATCCTAAAGGCGTTTTTTATAACTGCTCTAGTATCTAGATCTCTTATCATTATAACTTCCTCCTTACAAATGTAACATTAATCAGCTATTTTTTTAGCAAATTCATAATTAAAAACTGGTCCATCTAAGCATACATATGTACTATCCATCTTACAATGACCACACTTTCCTATACCACAATTCATCTTTCTTTCATAGGAAACCCAAATATCCTTGTCCGCCAAGCCTAGTTTTTGAATTTCTATAACTGCAAATTTCATCATCATCGGTGGTCCAACAACAACTGCTTATATTGAGTTTATATCATCATACTTAAGTTCCGGTATATACTTTGTAACCAAGCCAACATTCCCTTCATAACCTTCATCAGCACCATCAACAGTCACAAGAATATCAAGCTTTTCTGCCCATTTTTCAAGGTCAGATTTAAACAAAACATCTTTTGGTGATTTAAAGCCTACAATCAACTTGAAAGATTTAAATTCCTCTGGATTATTATATACATATTGGATAATTCCCCTAACTGGTGCTAAAGCTGATCCACCTGCTACTATTAATAAGTCTCTACCTTTATATTCATCTATATCAAAACCATTCCCATATGGACCTCTTAATAGAAGCTTGTCACCAGGTTTATAGGTAAATAATTCGCTAGTAACCCTACCAACATTTCTAATAGTAAAATCTATATAATTTTCACCTATCCCTGAAACTGAAATTGGTGATTCACCAAATTTAGGTAAAGAAATCTCAAAAAATTGTCCTGGTTTTACTCCATCTGTATCTACTTGTGTTCTAAAAGTCCACTCACTTTTTGTATGTTTGGTAATATCAAGTATCTGACATGCAACTGGTATATATGGATTTTTGCAATTACACATAATAGCCTCCTCTTATCATTTTAAATTATTTTATTCGCTATAGCCTTTAAGCTATTTTCTTATCATTAGTGTTATTTATCGAATCCAATAATTAGAATTATTAGTCTAATTATATTATTCTTATTCAATATTATTTATTAAATGTTTTTTATTAATGTTGCTTAGTCAAGTTCTAGATCTTTTTCTTTCATAACCTTACTTACCTTGTCTATGGCTGTTGATATGGAAATATATTGTGGACATTGGTCATCACACCTTCCACAACCCGTACACATATTATAGCCAAATCTTTCCTTGAAGTCATGAATCTTATGTAGGGTCTTAAATCTCATTCTTTGACCTTGCTTGTTCCTAAATGAGTGACCTCCCGCTATACTAGTATATCCCTCAACTTGGCAAGAAGCCCAAACCCTTCTTCTTTCACCAACATTTTCATTTTCTTTGTAGAATATATCCTGCATAGAGAAGCAAGTACAGGTTGGACATGAGAAATTACACCTACCACAGGCAATACATCTTGAATCATACTCATCCCACATTTCATGATCCTTTATATATACAAAGTCAACTTTTTCTGGAACATCTACTACAAATTTATTTTCCTTAACATAGTCAACTTCAAAATCAACCTCTTGTCCCTTAAATAAGTTTAGTGACTCGTCTTTAATATCTAAGTAAATTTGATCGCCTCTAAGGTTCATTCCCATATCATAATTATCCGCTTTATTACATCCCATACTTACACAGAAACAGTTTCTAAAGCTTTCTGGACAACCAATTAAAACAAATTTCACCTTATCTCTATTCCTCTTATAATAGTAGTCAACTGGACCATTTGATAAATACATTTGGTCAATCCTTTTAACTCCGTGAAGATCACATGCCCTTAGGAATACTAGGGCTGGCTTTTTTGTGTTACTTGTTTCTCTATACTGGTCCTCTGTAAAGTAGAAAAGTACCTCATTAATTGGCAAAATCGTTTCTTTTGGAGAAAAATCTGATTTTTCATCTAAAACCATTTCCTCAAAATTGCTTACTTCACCATATCTAATCACATCAGTATCTGAATGAGTTCCCCTTTTTTCGAATCTTTTAGGGGCAAAAATCCTAAAGTCTTTTGAAAGGGCTTCAAGACCCTTATTAAAATTCTCTATACCAAGCTTAATTTTCATACCTATCCTCCTTATTATAAATACATAAGTACATGTTATCAATTTATCAAAATATAATCTGTAACAATTGTCACACTTTTAATTTTTTTTATTGATTTTGCTTATTTTTATTTAAATTATTGCTTTTTTTTGCTAATTATACATATGGGCTGCTTAAATTATTGTTTTCTTTGCTAGCTATAAATGATAATTTTTCACTTTATTTATTATTTACATATTTTTGTATAAAAAAAAAGA
>JAUNLE010000074.1 GCA_030532415.1 Coriobacteriia bacterium
AAAACTGGCTCTAGCTTACAAAGACTTTTTGGTAAAGCTGCTCAAACTATAGAAAACTCAGGAAAATTTGAAAGAGAGCTCGTAGTTAAAACTTCTCAAGCAAAATTATCCGCAAAAATTGTTGGCTTTCTGCCGCTCATCCTTCTTGTGCTGATTGCTTTTATTTCAACAGATTTTAGAGAAGGTCTCTCACATCCAGTTGGGCTTATAAGTGTGGGAATTGGCCTATTTCTTGATGCGCTTGGCCTGCTCTTGATTAAATCAATTCTGAACTTAGAGGTGAGTGCCCAATGAGTATTTTGAGTGTGGTGAAGGTACTGAGTTTGATGAGCACCGTAATAAGCCTTACTTTACTAAGCCTCATTGCCATACAGAGCCTACAGAAAAACACACTTTCACGGGCAAGTCTTGTGTCGCATGAAAAGTTTTTGCATGAACTGAAGGTAGAGAAACTTTTCGAGCACAGACTTACACGTATTGCTTTTCCGCTTATGCTTACCTTGCTTACCTGGCTTTTAAGTCAATCGATTAGCCTCACAACACTCATTGCATGCACTGCTTTTATTCTTGTCTCAAAACTTCCTGGCTATATGCAAAACCTCAAGGAGCAAAAGCGACAAGAGCAAGCATTTTATGAGCTGGCGCACTTGATTGACATTGTTGCCCTTGGGATGTCGGCGGGCGCATCCTTTGATTCGGCCTTGCAAATGTATTGTGAGCGCAATCAAAGCGAGCTTGCCCAAGATTTTAAACAAGCACTTAGTTCCTATCAAATTGGAATCAAGAGCCGAGAGGAAGCCTTAAGAGGCATACCTGCGCGCTACACGCACAAGAGCTTCAAACGATTTATAGATAGCGTGCTTGATTCTTTGCAGTTCGGATCTCCTCTTAGCCCCATTCTTGAACAGCAAAGTCAGATTATAAGAGAAAATCAACAGTCCTATATCGAAGAAAAAATTGAAAAAGCACCAGTTAAAATGCTTATTCCTATAGGCACGATAATATTGCCTGCCATGCTGCTCATGATTTTGGGTCCACTTTTGGCAAGCGCCTTACTGCAGAGTTCTTAGAGTAAAGGAGACAATTATGTTGAACTCAATCAATAAGTACGTATCGAAAACTCACTTGAAATTACTTCAAATTAAGTATCGCGTGATGCACGAGCAAAGCGGGCAAGGAACCACTGAATATGCAATTTTAGTTGGAGTTTTAGTTGTCATTGCCATTGTAGCAATCGTTGCATTTAGAGATAAAATCCAAGAGCTTTGGGATTCTATTGCTGAGGGAATTAATTCCCTTTAGTCATGCGTGCAAGAAAACTAGCGCTTGTTTGCCTGCTTTTTGTCTTTATCTTGCTTTTCATGTATCCACAAAGCATTGATGAAGTGCGCAGTGATGCTTACGTCAATCATCAAGTGATAGCTCAGAACAAGCCAGACGTGCAAGAAGAAAATCACTTAGCTTCTCGAAAATACCAAGGGCTATTTCAACAGGCTGATTTCGTAAAGAACGCACCTGTCCCCTTAGGATTTAGAGAAGATTATTACAGTGCTCAAAGTGTAGAAGAAAGCGCAAGAAACTTTCTTTTGGAAGCAAAAAAGTTACCAGGAGTAAGTCTCGAGGCGGCTGATTATCAAGACTTATTTGGAAATGTATGGATAGCAGTTTTGCATTTAAAAGAGGGCAACGCGCTTGTAGTTTCAATACAGGCAAATGATCGAGATGGTTGTGATATCCATGTCCTTGAACTTCAAAAAGATAAGTTCAGCCTTTAAAGGGGAAGCGGGGCAGTCAACGCTTGAGTACGCTCTGGTTCTTTTAATTCTTTTGGCTCTTGTCATGGCGCTTGCTGCACTTTATAGATTTTCAAGTGAAGGTAGGCTGTCAGAATTAATCTTTCAATCTTTGTCACACGTAGTGCAGGTAAAGGAGGGGCTTGGTGGAATTCAAGACATTTTATTGTATTAGAACAATTCTTAATGAGGCAGGTCAAGCTTCCTTAGAAGCAGCTTTGTTGCTTCCATCTTTACTCCTCATGCTTATGTGTTTGCTGCAGCCAAGTATTTTGCTGTATAACGAAGTTGTCATGCGACAGGCTGCAGGAGAGGCTACAAGGCTTGTTGCTCATCCTGGGTCTTCAGGTCAGGGCACATTTGCAGATGAGCGCTTGAAGGAATTTGTCCAAAGAAGACTCAGACCTATTCCGTGTACCTCTATATTTCACGTTGGAGGTGCAGAAGACTGGGATATACAGATAGAAAATGATGGCGACAGCGTTAAAGTTGCTATCGGGCATAGCGTGCAGCCGCTTCCCTTATTCTCTGCGCTAACAAAAGCTTTGAATGGCTTTGATGGCACGCACCTTCATCAAGAAGTTGAAATTGAGAATATGTTTCGCCCCGACTGGTTAAGGGGTGATTATGATGCCTGGATGCGAATGTGGGAATCTTGATGAGTTTTGCCTAAGCGATTGGTTTAGGGATGAATCGGGGGCAACGTCACTCGCATTTGCCCTCGCTATTCTTGTGTCTTTAAGCCTTATTTTTGCAAGTGCAAATTTTGCGCGTAGCCAAGCACTTGCAAGCGAAATCCAGACGGTCGCCGATGCATCTGCTTTAGCTGGGGCAAATGTTGTTGCTCGGTATATGACGCTTGCAAATGTTTTAGATGCTATGGTCGTAACCCTGGGTATAGCTGGAGTATCTACCCTTGCGCTAGGCCTTATCATGGCAGCAGTGCCCGCTGTATCGGAGTTTTCGCCTCCAGTTATCCATGCAGGTAAAACCATATTAAAAACTCGAATTGATTTTGCTCGCGAGGTGTATTTGTCGCTTTCAAAACTTGAAACAGCGATGCCCTTGTTAGTTGCTGCTAATGCAAGCCTGGTAATTGATGCGAATAGCAGCGAAATTGTATCCTACGCTGGTTCTGCACTCGCACTTCCTTTGGACGGAACTACGTCTGTTTATAGCGAAATACCGCATCTAGAAGAAGAAATTAAGGATATGGAAGTTTCCTCTGAAGAGGTGAAGGAACTTTCTGATGAGGCAGAAGCAAAGCAGAAAGAAAAAGATGAGGCGAAAAAAGAAGCTTGGCTAGCCGACTGTGGCGAGACGCCTTATTGCATGTATGAGCGCGCGCAAACTAAGGCTTTGCTCCAAGGATCTCTGAACCCTTATTATCCAAACTATGAAAACTGGAATCTTAAAGTGGGGCTTTTGCGTGCTCAGCATTATTATGACGCACGTTTGCGATTAGAAAGTCCAGAATCTAGCGGTATAGAAGAACAAGTCAAATCTGTTGCTAGAGAAAAATTTTATAGTCTTGCGCTCGAGCTTGTGCAGGACTCATATATCGAAACTGATGAGGATGGCTATATCGATATAGAGCTCAAGGCAATACCGAAAAATACTTCAGATATTAAAGAAACTCATATTTATACCGACTTTGACTGGCCGACGAGCTTAGAAGGATCAAATCCCTTCTTGCATTATTCATCCGAATGTCCAGGTTATCAGGGCCCTTTTGCAGGAAGGGCAAGCCTTGAACACATTGAGCAGGGAGAAGTTAAGGAATGTCCTATTTGCCAATTCTCCATTAGTGATATAGGTAAGGTTCCTCAAGCATCAAGCGCAATTAACAATGGTTTTGAATACCATTACAAAAACTATAGAGATGCAGCCATAAGGTATGTGGATTTACATAATGCGCAAATCGAGCTTGAAAAAGAGGCAAAAAAGGCTTCAGAAAAAGGTTCGACAGCTTTTGATCAAGCCTTAAAACGACTTTCTGCTCCTCGGCCAAAATTAACGCCTCCAGGTAGATTTGGTGTGGTGAGCGTAGTGTTTGATAGCAACGAACTTGCCCCAGAGGAAAAACTTGATACCCGCTTTTTTGATGCTCAACAGATTCCTGCACGAGCTGCAATTGCTGGAGCTGCATTAGCGCCTGAAGAAATCGAAGGAGATAACGATATCCTTAGTAATTTTTTTGAGGGTCTTAAAGGGCAATCTAATTTCTCTAGTGCACCATTGCCCTGGCTTTTTGATGCCATTTTCAATCTTTGGGGATCTCTTATGAGGGCATACGCAAGCGGTTTTTCAAATGCAGAAGACGGCTTTGATTCATTTTTTGACAATGTGTCAGGCTCACAGAGTAAAGTTTCAAATTGGATTTCAAAAAAGATAAAAGAAATAGCTTATACGCTGGGGATTACTCCACCCGATTTAAGGCCTAAAAAACCGGTACTTACTAATACTATTAACATTTTTGATAAAGCAGGCATTGATGGTCCCGTAAAATTACGAACGTTTATAAGTTCGCTACCTCCTGCTCAGGCTATGAGAGATCCGAAAAGTTTTCTTGCGTACTTCTCTATATATGTAGAAGAAATGCTAGAAGAAGAGCTTGTTTTAAGTACCTTGAAAATTCCAGGTACAGATGTCGAGATTCCAATTAATTTAGAGCTTTGAGAGGGGTAACGTGAGAAATCTGAGAGATGAAAAAGGACAAATGTTTGTTGAATATGCGCTGCTTTTGCCTGTAGTTTTAATCCTAATAATAGTTCTTATTAATCTATTTTGGTATGTAAGAGCGGTAGTTCATTTTGATCAAATAAGCACCAATGCAGTTTTAGCCCACGCAAGCTCACCTAGCGCCTCTCATGAAAGTAATTCGCATGATTTAGTTAGGCAAGCAATAGAAAAGAGCCTGAAAGATTTCAAAAGAATAGAAATAAGTGTGAGTTCTGAAGGCCTAGATAGTGACGAGAATACCAAGGCGCTCTTCAGCTTGAAGGCTCATCTAAAAAAATATACTTGTACTTTGGTGTATGAGCCATGGCCGCTTTCGTTTGGGGTAGGAGACTTTGATGCAAAAATTCCTTTGCAGCTGAAATATGAAAAATCGCTGGTAATAGACCCCTATAGGCCTGGGGTAGTGTTTTAATGAGACTAAAAAATCTAAAACAAACACGTGTGACTATAGGAAACAGTGCAGTATGCGTTTATATAGCAGAAACATATTTCCAGAAACTACGAGGTCTTCT
The DNA here is from genome assembly GCA_030532415.1 of Coriobacteriia bacterium. Taxonomy (GTDB): domain Bacteria; phylum Actinomycetota; class Coriobacteriia; order Coriobacteriales; family JAEZZM01; genus JAUNLE01. The sequence goes on from JAUNLE010000074.1 coordinate 5,048, forward strand.
AGGGATTAAAAGCCAGGATTTCTTTCCTAATGCGATTGCAATTAAGGACTGTAAATCTATCCACACGTTTGGAATGAAGAATAAGCTAGATGTCATTTTCATTTCTCACGATGATGTCGTAGTTAAGGTGTACCGAAATTTAAAACCAAATAGAATTCTTTCCCAGAAAAATAGTGTTTACGTGCTGGAAAGCATTTCCGGTAGCTTTGAACTTCCAGAAATTGGGAGCTTTCTTAAAATTAAATATTGACCCAGGAAAACAATTCGCTATACTTATAAAAATGTTCTACTAATAATGGTCGAATAGCTCAGTCGGTAGAGC
>JAUNLE010000075.1 GCA_030532415.1 Coriobacteriia bacterium
ACCAGCCCCACTCCAAGAGCTCAAGTCCGATTACAGCTACCAAGTCTCTTATCGTGATTATGCAGACGACGATGACGATGATGATGGTTTCTACGACTACTACGGCAATGCTCGTGCAAGTGAGAGCGAAGTCCAAGTTCTTGCCCTTCAAGTAATAGAAGGCAAGTTCGGTAACGGTGAGATGAGAAAAGCAGTTCTAGGTGATTTATATGCAGTTGTACAAAACAAGATTAACGAACTTTTAGGCTCACCAGTTCGCTATGTACAGCCAAAAAATGTTATGGGTCCTACCATGTACTCAAATGGTTTTTATGCAGCAAGTATGCAAAGCCAGGTAGACGCTCAAACAATTGATGCACTTGCTAAACGAGTGATTAAAGGCGAATTCGGTAGTGGCAAGATGAGAAAAGCATTATTAGGAGACCTCTACGAACTCGTACAAGCACGCGTAAACGAAATGATTCACGGTATGGTTATCCAAGCGCTCGATAGATCCCAAATCTAAACAAGCCTGAACTTCCCAGTAAGTTTTCGTGCCAATCCCTCCGAGATCCAGTTTCGGAGGGATTTTTTCTATAAATCGATTCATGTCCGAGCTATAAGATAAGCTTCACACATAGAAATAAGAGATAAGGCATATATAATGTATCTTTAGGTAGGAAAGCGAACTATTTTATTTTTGCGCTAAGGCTTTAGTTGCAATAAGCGGGTTTTATTGAAGAGAGGAACATGCGATGCATCTAACTCATGCTGAGAAGGAAAAAATGATGATTTTTGTAGCAAGTGAAATTGCTGCAAAACGTAAAGCGCGAGGTGTTAAGCTCAATTATCCAGAGTCAGTAGCCTTAATTACTAATTTTATCTTAGAAGGTGCGCGCGATGGAAAATCAGTCGCCGAACTTATGCAAAGCGGTCGTCACGTGCTAACTCGCGATGACGTGATGGAAGGCATTCCTGAAATGGTTGACGAGATTCAGGTCGAAGCAACCTTTCCTGATGGAACTAAGCTGGTAAGCATACATAATCCAATTATGTAATTTTGTATCACTGAAATTTTCGTTCGTTTTATCGACACTCACACATGATGAAAGCATGGGAGGATTATGGATAAGAAAAGCTACCTTGTGCCAGGCGAAATTCTTTATGCACAAGACGACATAGAAATTAATCCAGGTAAAGAAATTACTACACTTAGAGTTTCAAATACAGGGGATCGTCCCATTCAGGTTGGTTCCCACATACATTTTGCTGAAGTAAACGCATCGCTTTATTTTGATCGTGAACGTGCGCTTGGCAAACGACTCGATATCCCTTCTGGCACTTCAACACGTTTTGAACCAGGCCAAGAAATCGAGGTTGACCTTGTAGACCTAGGCGGAACAAAAGAGGTCTGGGGCCTAAACTACCTCACTAAGGGCTCAGTTGAGCAAAAAGCCGAAATTTTAGAACGCATTGCTGCCTTTGAAGGGGATGAACAATAGTGAAATACAATCGCCACTCATATGTAGATAACTATGGTCCTACCTTGGGCGACAAAGTAAGGCTTGCCGACACCGACCTGTGGATTGAACCTGAAAAAGACTATGCACTTTATGGTGAAGAATCAAAATTTGGTGGAGGAAAAACGCTGCGCGAGAGCATGGGCGTCAATAGTAGTCGCCTGCGTGACGAAGGCGTGTGCGACCTCCTTATTACCAACGCGCTGATAGTGGATTATACCGGTATTTATAAAGCCGACATCGCAATTAAAGATGGCCGCATCGTAGGCATTGGTAAGGGCGGTAACCCCGACGTGCAAGATGGGGTAAGTCCAAACATGATCGTGGGAGCTTCTACTGAAATCCTTGCAGGAGAAGGAAAGATTGTAACTGCAGGAGGAATCGACACCCACGTTCATTATATTGAACCCGACATTATTTATCCGGCAATTGGAAACGGCATAACCACCCTTTTCGGTGGAGGAGTTGGTCCGGCCGATGGCACTAACGCAACCACCTGTTCTCCTGGCGCGTGGAATATCCAAAGAATGCTTGAAGCCTTTGAAGGATTCCCTATTAACATTGGTATTTTAGGTAAAGGTCATGCAGCTTTCGAAAAGCCAATTCTAGAACAAATAGAAGCAGGAGCTGCAGGTTTGAAGATTCATGAGGACTGGGGTTGTACGCCTGCCTCAATTGACAACGCACTGAAGGCAGCTGACACGGCCGATGTTCAGGTTGCAATTCATACCGATACACTAAACGAGGCAGGCTTTGTCGAATCTACCATTAAAGCCTTCGAAAACCGCGTGATTCATGCCTTCCATGTTGAAGGCGCAGGTGGAGGACACGCTCCAGACCTTCTAAAACTGGTAGGAGAGCCTAACGTCTTGCCAGCATCTACCAACCCAACCATGCCCTTTACCGTAAACACCATCGACGAACACCTTGACATGATGATGGTTTGTCACCACTTAAATAAGAATGTTGTGGAAGACGTTGCCTTTGCAAGCTCACGTATTCGTCCTGAAACCATTGCGGCTGAAGATGTTTTGCACGATATGGGTGCTATTTCAATGATGTCAGACGCCATGGCAATGGGTCGCATCGGTGAGGTGGTCATTAGAACCTGGCAAACCGCTGACAAGATGAAAAAGCAACGCGGTGCTTCTGCAGAAGATCAAAGAAATGGTAACGATAACGAACGTGTAAAGCGCTACATTTCTAAGTACACCATCAATCCTGCGATTGCCCAGGGTATTTCAGAAGAAGTCGGTTCAGTTGAAGTAGGTAAATTTGCCGACTTAGTGTTATGGGAACCAAAGTTCTTCGGCGTAAAAGCCTCCATCGTGCTGAAAGGCGGAATGATTGCCTTTGCCCAAAGCGGTGATCCTGCAGCTTCAATTCCAACTCCTGAACCTATTATGATTCGTCCTATGTTTGCAACACTGGGAAGCGCCCTTCATAAAACATCGCTTACCTTCATGTCTCAAGCATCAATCGAGCTTGGCGTACCTGAAAAGCTGGGACTTAAGCGCCAGATTTATGGAGTGCGTGGCTGCAGAACCATTAGCAAGCTTGATATGAAGTTCAATAACTACTTGCCAAAGATCAGCGTAAACCCTGAAACCTACGAGGTGAAGGTGGACGGGGAGCTTATTACGAGTGAGCCTGCACAAGAACTTCCTATGACGCAAAGATATTTCTTGTATTAAGAGCATGTACATCCGCGACTTACATGGAGTGAAATGACCTTACGAATTAGTGAAACCAAAGGCACGATTATCCAAAGAGATGATCTTGAGAAGAAGCATCTTGACTGGCTTGAACTTGAATGGGATCAGTTAAGCAAAAGAATTATACGAGCTAAAACGCTTGAAGGTCGTGATCTTGCGATTGCTTTAGAAAAGGCATATTCGCTTCAGGTCGGAGACATCTTGTACGAGGATGAAGAGCTTATTGTTGCGCTTCGCAGTAAAGCCGAAGACGCGCTTATGGTAGCCCCACAAGATATTGATCAAATGGGAAAGGTGGCTTTTGAAATAGGGAATCGCCACCTTCCCTGCACGATTGAAGCTGGCAAAATCTTTTTGAGATACGACCACACCTTGCTCGAACTTTTTGACAAGCTAGAAGTTACATACGAGCGTATTGAACACCGATTCACCAAGCCAATGAACTATGGGGGACATCATCATTAAGGAGTCTGCGCCCTGGTTTCTCCACCTCTTGCAAATACAAGATTCAGCCTTTCCTACGGGCACTTTCGCTCATAGCTGGGGGATGGAAACCTATATTCAAGCTGAAGAAATACGCGATGGAGATGATCTCAAAGCATTCTGTTTGGCATACCTAAAAGAGACTCTTGCCTGTGGTGATGGGATTTTCCTCAAAGAAGCCTATCTTGCTGCTGAACATGATGATATGGATCGGCTTGTGTACCTCGATTCGCTCTACCACGCTTTTAAGTTGACGAATGAAATGCGCTCGGGCAGCTCTATGCAAGGTAGACAATTTTTGCGTAGCGTTGAAGCTTTAATGCAGGATGATTTTTTTCATGCGTGGGCAGAAAAGGTCAAAGACAAATCCGTCTGGTGTCATTATGCACTTGTTTATGGTTTGTATGCAGCACGATACGGCATTCCCTTACAAGCAGCGCTTGAAGCTTATATGTATGCAGCAATCTTAAACTTGGTGCTCAATGCAGTGCGCGCCGTTCCCTTGGGGCAAAAAACCGGCATTCAGGTGATGTACGATCTTCTGCCCGCAATAAACCTTGCTGCACAAGAAAGCTCTGAAGCAAGGCTTGAGGACCTTAATTCCAGGGCAATTGGGATAGACATTGCATCGATGAAACATGAGCACCTGCACACACGACTATACATTTCGTGATTCTTTATATGATTCACGAGGCTTACGTTCATATATGGAGGATAGAAGAGCTATGAAAAATCCGGTACGAATTGGAGTGGGAGGACCTGTTGGAACTGGTAAGACCGCTCTCATCGAAGCGCTTGTCAAACAACTAAACAAGACGTACAACATTGGTGTTATCACCAATGATATCTATACAAAAGAGGATGCAAACTTCTTAATCAATGAAGGAATTCTGGAAGAGGGAAAAATTATTGGTGTCGAAACTGGAGGCTGCCCTCACACGGCCATCAGAGAAGACGCTTCAATGAATTTTGAGGCAATCGACCAGCTTACCGACACCTTCGATGACCTTGATATTATTTTTGTAGAAAGTGGTGGCGATAATTTGTCGGCAACCTTTTCGCCAGAACTAGCTGATGCCTCTATTTATGTCATCTCCACTGCTGCAGGTGGCGACATTCCACGTAAGGGTGGTCCTGGTCTTACGAAATCAGACCTGCTTGTAATCAATAAAATCGACCTTGCTCCTTATGTTGGCGTGGATTTAGATCAAGTTGAAAAGGATGCGGCAAAGGCCCGCGCAGACCGTCCTTTTGTTATGGCAAACCTTAAGTCAGGCAAGGGGCTTGATGAAATTATTGCCTGGATTAAATCTGATGTTTTACTTGAAATATTGGATGAGGAGTAATGGAAGCATCCTCAAGACTGCAACACAACGGAACGCTTAAACTTCACTTTAGGCATGATGGGCGTCGGTGCATTTTGAACGATGTTTATCAAACCCCACCGCTTAAAGTAATGCGCCCTTTGTATATAAATCAAAACGATACACAAGAAGCTGAAGTGATTTTGGTCGATACCTCAGGAGGACTTTTACCAGGCAATCATAATCGTTTTGAAATTACGCTCGATTCAGGTGCACATGTAGCCTTGCGCCCACAAGCTGCGACACTCATACATCCTTCCTTTGATGGTAGTGTAAGCAAACAAGACATTGTCATTGAGCTCAAGGAA
>JAUNLE010000076.1 GCA_030532415.1 Coriobacteriia bacterium
GTGGCCAAATTCCACATTCTACCAGCAATATTTCGAGATATCGGGTCAAGTCCAAGAATGCCAAGTGAAACAGTTTCAATGATTGACATAGCGCGAGCAAAACCGCGATGACCAGTAGTTGAAATTTTAGGAACCTTATTTTCCCAAACATGATGAAGGCGTTTAATTGCATCAAAGGTATCTTGAAATGCTATGCCATCAGGTGCTAAACCTACGTTTGCTTGAAACTCTTTTAAAGCTGCTTCGGTCATCAAGCCGAAAATGCCATCAACCTCTCCGGCGCCGAAGCCTAAAATATTAAGCGCCGTTTGCAAGGTTTCAACATCAGCTCCGTGAAAATTTGGATACCGTAAATATAAGGAGCGTTGCCCTAATTCAAAGCTGGCATCAACAAGTCTATACCAGGTTTCTTCGTTGATTTTTCCGCTGGGCTCAAGATTGTGAGATTTTTGAAATTCCTTCACTGCTTCGAGCGTATGATCGCCAAACATACCATCTACTGATTCGTTTCCTAAATCATAGCCAATGCTCAACAAGCGTTGCTGTACGTCTTCAACCTCAGGACCATGTTGTCCAAATACAATGGGATCCAAAAAATCCTCCACTAGAGTTTGCTTCTAATACCTTCACGAATGATAAAGTACCCTAAAGATTGCTTCTTTATTGAATGATATAGTATAAACAATATTTATTGGAACCCGTCTTAGACTCTTTACATGAAGCGAGTGATTGCTGTGATAAAAGTTATCCGACCGCTTTTCGCATTCATTTTATTTCTATGTGTAATTCTTATTGCTCTTGCTGCTTCATGGCTCATTATCAGCATTAATTCACTTCCCAATGTAATTGCAGATGACACGCTTGTAGCAGGAGTGGATGTTTCTGGCCTGGATTATGATCAAGCGCTTGAAAAAGTCGATGCCAAATTGTCTGAAGAGGTATCCGATTACCGTCTTACCATTAAGGATTCAAATACAAATATAGAAACGCTGAATTTAGACGACTACATTTCTTATGATTCAAAAACTGCCGTTCAAGATGCACTATCTCAGTCGTTTGCACACAGTGGACTTGTACGTGCGCAACTCGTGATTGATAAACAATTCGGAACCTACGTTCCCGAACACTCAGAATTTGAAGTTCCCTTTAATTTTTCTACACCCGATATTAAAAATACGCTTGAAGAGCTAGCAGAAACCAGCAAGAAAGATCCCGTTGATGCCAAGCGCACAATCGAAGGAGACAGTGTCAAAATCGAACCAGGTCAAGATGGACAAGAGCTTGATGTCGATAAAGCGCTAGAAGATTTCAATGCCATTATGCAAAAGTTTGAACAAGAAAAACTACCTGATCAAAAAGATTTTTTTATTGAACTTGAATACAAAACAAGCCCGGCTCAAATAAGTGCTGATAGCTTTGGTCGCGTCATTACCGTAAATTTATCGAAACATAAACTGTATCTCTTCGAGGGCGAAGAAATCATTAAAACCTATACTATTGGCAGTGGCATGCCTGGTTATGAGACACCTACCGGATTGTTAAAAATTACTGCTAAACGTAAGAATCCTGTTTGGATTAATCCCGCACCAGACGGTTGGGGTAAGAATAGTCCCGAAAAACTAGGCCCTGGGCCAGATAGCCCCCTTGGTCTTCGCGCACTCAACCTTAATAGGCCTGCAATTAGAATTCATGGTGTATCTGATATGAGTAGGCTTGGAGTTTCTCGATCTCACGGCTGCATCAACATGGCTAACAACGATGTCGTTGAGCTCTTTGATTTAGTAGAAGTAGATACCCCAGTTAACGTCCATTACTAATTCTCACACGAGCCTCATACATAAAAAATCCCCGAGCACTCGGGGATTTTTCATATGGATACATACGCTAACTAGCTGTATTCGATAACTAGATTTCTGCCTCAAGTGTAGAAATGCGTGTGCCCTTTGCAAGCACGCGTTGAGCAAGCTCGTCATCTAAATCTTTGAGACCACTTGGGCTTTCTTTAGCAAATAGTCTAAAGCGATCAAGGTTCGTTGAAGTGTTTGACTCCTCTTCAACTTGCTCTGCAACAAACCACTCTAAGGTATCGTTTACTCTGTATTCACCTTTCTTGATTGCTTCATCATAGATTTTGTGAATTGAAGCAGTGATATAGAGCTCATGCTCATAGGTTTTCACGAGGATATCTTCAACATCTTTAAAATCAGAATCTGGAGCATCAATTGCGCCAATAACAGGCTCGGCACCAAGTTCGATTAAGTCGAGATAGAAAATCTTAGCATGGTCAAGTTCTTCTAAATGTTGGATATAGTACCAATGTGCATAACCATCTAAACCATGCTCAGAAAACCAAGCTGACATAGACAAATATAAGTGTGCAGAATAAATCTCTAAGACAATTTGATCGTTAATTAAATCGACTACATCTTGATTGAGTTCTCTAGTATCAGCCTTTGGCATCTTAGCTTCCCTTTTTGACATTCAAAATCCTTTCAAATTCATTAAATTAGGACAATGCTATCTATACCCATTCACACAGGCAATCATGAAATGTACGTAAAATTGTGGAGCTTATAGAGATCTATTAATAAGGAAGTCTGCCATATCGAGTAGGAGATTCTTTTCTTTTTCCTTCAAATCAAGGCTTCTTAGTGCCTTTTTGGCATTATCGACAAGTTTTTGAGCATACTCATTTGCGTACTCAATAGAGCCCGCGTTTTGCATAATTTCAACAGCGCGGCTCATTAGAGCTCTGTCAGTAGTATGGGCAGATAAGATAGAAATGAGCTCTTCACGCTCTTGCGCATGATTCATTGCATGCACTGCAACAAGGGTGCGCTTCCCTTCAGTAATATCGGACTGGAAATCTTTATTGGCAACTTCTGCATCACCTACCAAATTCAAAATGTCATCTTGAATTTGGAAAGCAAGACCTGTATCCATGCCGTACTGTCTTAAGCTTTCGACAGTTTCTTCCGGAGCTTCTCCAATAATCGCTCCGATTGCCAAAGGCATTCCACCAGAATAAAAGGCTGTTTTATGCGTAGCCATAATAATGTAATCTTCGACCGAAATATCATAGCGCTCATCGCGAGCCCAGCCTAAATCAAGGGCTTGACCTTCAACCGTTCGAGCAGTCATATCGATAAGTTCAGTGAGAATACGAAGTTTTATAAGAGGAGAAAGCGCTGGATCTTTCAAAACGGTGCCATTTACGAGTGATAACGCAAGATCTCCAGCATTTACGGCAAGACCAATACCCTCTGTAATATACATACAAGGAACGTTGCGACGAAGCAGCGACTCATCGGCAATATCATCGTGAATAAGAGCGGCTGTATGAAAGTGCTCAATCGATGCTGCCGCTGATAGTGCTTTTTTAGCATCTCCACCAACCGCACTGGTTGCTAATAAACAGATTAAAGGACGATGACGCTTTCCTGCATTATCTGAAAATTTTCTGAGTGGTCTATATAAATATCTAAGCATATCAGGATGTACATCCACATTAAAAAACGTGTCGAGGTATAAATTGAACTTCTCGCTGTTTTCATTTAGGTATTGCTCAAACATATTAAGCATTACGTAAAAACCTCCTGATGATGGCTAAGCATTTGTTAATCATAACAAATAATTATTCTTTGGCACTGCACAAAAACTAATCTAAACACCTAAGTGACCATGCTATACTTAAAGACTGACAAACATCCAAATTTGTACCCAATTTTCATTTGTCAGAAAGGCTCAAGCATGCACGAGACTGCTATTTTGGTACTCGAAGATGGCTTTGTAATGAAAGGCAAATCTTTCGGTGCTAAGGGCGTGGCATTGGGTGAAGCGGTTTTCTCAACAGAGATGACAGGTTATCAAGAACTCTTAACCGACCCTTCTTATGCAGGACAAATCCTTATTCAAACTGCACCCCACATTGGTAATACTGGAATAAATTCTGAAGATAGCAAGTCTGATCAAGTTTGGCTTGCCGGCTATGTCGTTCGAGAAATCTCTCGAATCCCTTCAAACTGGAGATCTGAAGATTCACTCGAAAATTTCTTATTGCAACATGGTGTTGTGAGCATTTTTGGCATTGACACAAGAGCTCTCACTCGCCATATCAGAGAGAAAGGCGCACTTAAAGCAGGCATTTTCTCGGGAGATGAACTCATTGAGGGGGCAAGTGAACTAGCTCCTTACGCGATTAGACAATTGCTAAATACAGTCAAAGCTCACAAGCAAAGTGAGGACAAACATGCCTAAACGTTCGGATATTTCTTCAGTTTTAGTAATTGGTTCTGGCCCAATTGTTATCGGCCAGGCATGTGAGTTCGATTATTCGGGAACTCAAGCGTGCCGAGTTTTAAAGTCAGAAGGAATTAGAGTTATCTTGGTTAACTCAAATCCAGCTACGATTATGACCGATCCTGAAATGGCCGATGCAACCTATATCGAGCCAATAAATCTAGAAGCGCTCACCAAAATCATTGAAAAGGAACGCCCAGATGCACTTCTGCCAACACTGGGTGGACAAACTGCGTTAAACGCGGCAATTGCCTTGAGCGACGCAGGTATTTTAGAAAAATATAATGTTGAACTAATAGGTGCGAGCGCAGAGGCCATTCACTCTGGAGAAGATCGCGATACCTTCAAAAAAATCGTTGAAAAATGCGGCGCAGAGGTAGCTCGTTCATTTATCGCTCACGACTTAGATGAATGCAGGCAGGCAGCCGAACAACTTGGCTATCCTTTAGTGGTTCGCCCAAGTTTTACTATGGGAGGTCTTGGTTCGGGCTTTGCCTACAATGAAGAAGACCTTATTCGCATTGCAAGCGAGGGCTTGCGCGATTCGATTACGAATGAAGTTTTGCTCGAAGAGTCCATTACTGGTTGGAAAGAAATCGAGCTTGAACTTATACGCGATAAAAAAGATACCGTCGTCGTGGTTTGCTCTATCGAAAATGTTGACCCTGTCGGAGTTCATACGGGAGATTCAATTACGGTAGCACCCGCCTTAACCCTCACCGATAAAGAACTCAAAAAAATACGTGATATTTCGATTGATGTTATCCGCGAAGTCGGAGTGGATACCGGTGGGTGCAATTTCCAATTTGCGATTCACCCAACTACCGGCCGCATTGTAGTAATTGAGATGAACCCAAGAGTTTCTCGTTCATCTGCGCTTGCTTCTAAGGCTACTGGATTTCCAATTGCGAAAATTGCAGCTCGTTTAGCTATTGGATATAACCTTGATGAAATTCCTAATGATATTACTCAATCAACAC
>JAUNLE010000008.1:0-17136 GCA_030532415.1 Coriobacteriia bacterium
AACGCATCGAGAATATCCCGATTTGTTTGAGGATCTACAAAACGACCCGAAAGCGCAATCATATTAGCATCATTGTGCTGTCTTGAAAGTTCTGCAAATTGAGGACTCGTAATACTTGCGATACGAATTCCCCTAATTTTTCCTGCCGACATTGCCATGCCAATACCGGTACCACAAATAAGTACACCACGTTCAAGGGAGCCATCGGCCACCTTAGTTGCAAGAGCTTCAGCAAAATCTGGATAGTCTACTCGATCATCTGAATCGGGTCCTAAATCGAGAACTTCAAATCCTTTTGATTCCAAATACGGCTTAAGTATTTCTTTTTGCTCAAATCCCGCATGATCAGAAGCTATTCCTATACGCATAACAGACCTTTCAAGAAGAGATGTACTTGTTCCATTGTAGGCTTAAGCTCGGACAAATATGTATCAAAGCTAGAAATTTTCTTATATGACGCATAACTACAATAATGTCTTTTTAATGGCTTCATGCCAACCCTTAAGCCGGCTGTTTCTTTTTTCTTCATCAATATTAGGAATAATTCGAGTCGTTTGGTGTAAATCCAAAAGGCTTTTCTTATCCTTGTAGTAACCAAGCGCTAAACCGGCTAAATAAGCAGCTCCAAGGGCTGTCGTTTCGCTTATTTCTGGTCGTATGAGTTCTGAGCGCAAAATATCGGCTTGAAATTGCAATAAAAAGGTATTGACGCTTGCCCCACCGTCAACTGCGAGCTGACTTAAGCTAAGCCCTGAATCTTTTTGCATTGCTTGGATAATATCGTTTGTTTGATAAGCCATAGATTCAAGCGCTGCCCTAACAAGTTGGGCCTTGTTCGTTCCTCTGGAAAGTCCGCAGATCAAACCCCTTGCCTCTGGATTCCAATACGGAGCTCCCAGCCCCGTGAATGCAGGAACTATATAAACTCCATCGGTGCTTTTCGCTTCGAGTGCAAGCGCTTCAGTCTCTTGAGCGCTTTCTATAAGCTTAAGTTCATCGCGAAGCCACTGGATTACTGCTCCAGCAATAAATACTGAACCTTCAAGCGCATATTGAATCTTGTCGCCATCAGCAATTCCGATGGTGCTCAGGAGTCCATTTTGAGAAGATACCGCATGATCTCCCGTATTCATAAGCATAAAACAGCCGGTACCATAGGTGTTTTTTACCATTCCTGGCTCAAAACAACAATGACCAAACAAGGACGCCTGTTGGTCTCCTGCAACTCCAGTAATCCTCAAGGAACCTGGATACAACTCTGGGGAGAGTACTCCAAAGTCACCTGATGAGCTGCGAACTTCCGGCATCATCGAGCGCGGGATATTAAAAAGCTCTAAGAGTTCATCGTCCCACGCAAGTTCATGGATGTTATAGAGCATAGTTCGCGAGGCATTCGTGTAATCAGTTGCATGGACTTCACCTTGCGTAAGCTTATAGATAAGCCAGGAGTCAACCGTACCAAAAAGCAAATCCCCTTGTTCAGCCTTCTCCCGCGCGCCTTCAACATTATCCAAAATCCAAGCAATTTTACTGGCTGAAAAGTAAGGATCTAAAATGAGGCCGGTTTTCTTTTGAATTAAGTCGGGAATGTTGTCACGCCTGAGCTTTGCTACCATGTCAGCTGTTCTTCGACATTGCCACACAATTGCATTGTATATGGGAAGACCTGTATTTTTGTCCCAAACAATGCTTGTCTCACGCTGATTCGTAATGCCAATACCTGCAATCTGAGACGATTGCACCCCATATTTTACGAGGACCTCGCTCATAACTCCTACTTGAGTACTTAAGATTTCCATTGGATCGTGTTCAACCCAAGCAGGATGAGGATATATTTGCTTGATAGGGCGCGCTACCTGCCCAACGAGTTTTCCTTCTTGATTAAAAAGCGCTGCTCTTTCAGATGTAGTACCTGCATCAAGTGACAAAATATATGTTTCTTTATTTGACATAAGCATCTATCCAAACACGAATATCTTCAAAAGAGTTATCCCTATTGCTTTCATTTAAGACTTCATGTCTTGTGTTTAACACCAGCTGCAAAGATACGTTAGGAAAGTCAAGCTCTCGATATATTTCATAGAGCTTCTTTGGGCCCTTTCCAAAATCTCCCACCGGGTCTTCTTCACCTGAAATTATCAAAATGGGCAAATCATGAGGGGTTTTGTTGATAAGATCTTTCCTGTTTGCGCGCGATGCTAAAACGAAAAGTTCATGATAGCCCCCAACGGAAAAGGTAAACTGCGTTCGAGGATCCATCTCGTAGGCGTGTCGTATTGACTCATCATGAGTTAGCCAGGCCGTTTTGCCCTCAGAAACGAATTTCGAAGAATAGCGTCCCAAAACAAGTCCATCTAAGAAATTTGAAATATAGTCGGGGCCTTTTATTGCAGCAAGCAATTCGCTTAAACGAAGTGAAGCCTTCATGAGCGAATTCGACTCAAAGCCTGTGCCCATGATAATTGCACCTGATAGATCGTCTGCATATTCTTGTATATAATTGCGAACGATGAACGAACCCATCGAATGTCCAAGGATTACGCGCTTTAATCCAGAAATTTCGTCACTCAAAGCTTCTGTAACCACATTAAGATCTTGAACGAGTTGCACAGCCCCTTGTTTGTACTCAAAATTGCCGCGCTCTTTGGCTGAATTGATTGAAAAGCCATGTTTAAGATTGTCGTGCCCAAACACAAGATAATCGTGTTGAGCTAAGTAAAGCGCAAACTCGTGGTAGCGTTCAATGTATTCAACCATTCCGTGCACGAGCTGTACCGCACCCTTATAAGCAGTGTTGTTTTTCTTCCAAACAAAGCCGTGTAAGCGTGTTTTTCCATCACTTGAAGGGACGGTAAAATCTTGTCTAACAATATCTCCATACTGGTTTTGAGTAAGTATCTCTCGCTTGCTATTCATGTACATCCAATGCCGATAAAATCTCTTCTTTACTAATTGCCCCTATGCGCAAAAATTCGGGTCTATCATTCAAACACGACACAATGGTTGAAGCTTGCTGATGATGGGAAAGGCCACCATCAACTACAAAGTCTGCATGATCGCATATACGTGCTTCAAGATCCTCAAAAGAAGTGGCTGAAGGTTTGCCGTGTGTATTTGCGCTCGTACAAGCAAGCGGAAAACCACTTGCGCGTATTATCTGTCGCACAAAATTAGCGTCTGGAATTCTAAAAGCTAGGCTTTGGTCTTCTTGTAGTAACTTTTGATGTATGTGCGGTTTTGCTCGTAAGACCAAGCTTAGAGCTCCCGGGAAAAATTGTTGCGCTAAAACAAAGGCGTAGTCAGGGATGTCAAGTGCATAGCTCTCTAAATCTTCTATATCTGCAAGAAGCCAAGGAAGTTTTTGTTCAGCACTACGCTTTTTGATAGAAAAGATTCTGTCAACTGCATCGGGATAGGAAACAAGGGCAGCAATCCCGTAGACCGTATCTGTTGGAAGCACCCCCAGTTCACCTTTTTGTAGGCGAGCAGCAATCGCAGCTATAAGCTCATCTTGATTTGCTTGATTATACCTATATAGTTCGCCCATAGCCCCTGGCCCCTCTTAGCCATCTTCCCCGTTTACTTCAGTCGAGCAAAAATAAAGCGATTTCGACCAACTAAATCTTTTAGGATATCTATATCACTATAGTGCTCTTCAAGAATTAAAGCTGCCTCTTCAAGCTTCGTCTCATAAAGCTCGCACGCAAACAAGCCTTCAGGTTTTAAGATGCGAGTTCCCAAGTCGGCCAAGGCGCGCAAAAAATCAAGCCCATCTTCTCCCCCATCTAAGGCCAAAAGCGGCTCGAAGTCGGCCACTTCGCTGGGCAGCAAGGCAAGTTCAGACTTTGGGATGTAGGGAGGATTCGAAATAAGTAAATCAAAGGGCGAAGCTCCATCTTCTTCGAGCTTATCCGCCATATTCGTATGAACAATTTCAAGGCGCTCCTGCAAGTGCAAGGCATCGCGATTTTTACGGGCAAGTGCTACTGCATGAGGAGAAATATCAGTCGCGATAACTTCTACACCTTCGCGCTCTTTTGCAATCGAGCAGGCAATGCACCCTGTTCCTGTTCCGATTTCTAATACCTTATACTCGGCATCTTTGCCAAAAGTTGCATCCATGCGCTCAAGGGCATACTCAACGAGCATTTCGGTTTCAGGTCGCGGTATCAAAACGCCTGGCTCGGCTTTTACTATGATGTGGCGAAAGGCCGTCTCTCCACTTACATACTGCAAAGGCTCACCTTTTGCGCGCCGTTTAAGCGCTTCGCGCAAGTGTGCGAGCTCTTCGGCAAGCATGGGTTTGTCGAACTGTGTATACACTTCAACACGACTTAAACCAGTCGCGTCTGCTATAAGCCACTCCGCTGAAAGCCGTGGATGTTCGTCGGCGTGCTTAGAGAGATATTCAACAGAAAAATCAAGAGCGGCTTTTATGGTCCATACGTCTTGCTTAGACGGCATTGGCAAGTCGCTCTGCTCTATCAGCTGCTGCAAGCGCGTCAATAATATCTTGGAGATTATCGCTTAACAAGACACCGTTATAGGTGGAATTAAAACCGATGCGGTGATCGGTTACGCGATCTTGCGGGCCATTGTAGGTGCGAATTTTTTCGCTTCTGTCTCCATGACCAATTTGGCTTTGGCGCTCTGCGCCCAATTCTGCCTGTTGTTCTGCCAGCATGCGGTCATACAAACGAGCACGCAATACCTGCATCGCGGCCTCACGATTTTGAATTTGAGATTTTTGATCTTGTGACTGCACGACAAGTCCTGAAGGCATATGGGTGATACGAACTGCTGAATCAGTCGTATTAACAGATTGACCACCCGGTCCACCCGAACGAAATACATCAATACGTATATCTTCTTGTTTGATTTCTACCTCAATTTCGTCTACCTCAGGCAAAACTGCCACCGTAGCTGTCGAGGTATGGATGCGGCCTTGAGACTCGGTCTTAGGAACGCGCTGTACGCGGTGCACTCCTGACTCATACTTTAGTTTTGAATACACCTTATCGCCCAAGACTTTAAATGAAATTTCTTTAAAGCCACCTGCTTCAGATGCGCTTGTGTCCAAAACCTCAATTTTCCATCGATTAGCCTCTGCAAAGCGTTCATACATGCGGAATAAGTCGCCAGCAAAAATTGCTGCCTCATCCCCACCTGCTGCAGCACGAATTTCAACGATGGTATTTTTCTCATCATTAGGATCGCCTGGTATAAGCATGAATTTGATGTCTTCTTCAAGCGCCGGCAATTCATCTTCAAGACGACTAATTTCAGCATTCAAGAGCTTTTTCTCGTCTGCATCGCTCTCTTCTTTTGCAAGCTCCTTAGCCGCTTCTATATCATCTAAAATACCAATATATGTTCTTGATGCCTCTACGATGTCTTTTTGATTCGCAAACTCTTTAGAAAGACGTATGTATTCTTTCTGATCCGAAACTACTTCAGGATCTCCCAGTTTTTTCTCAAGCTCAGCGTAGGCATGTAGTAATTTTTCTAGTTTTTCACGCATAAAACTTTCCTTACAATCTTTGTAACTAAGTAAGGGTACCACGAAAGCGCATGAATAGTTTCAACTTCTGAAAGCATCCTTTTATTTACAAAACCTAAGTCGATGTCGTAAGACTTTTAAATAGTTATACAATAAGAGTTAATGATTGTGAGAAGAGTAGGAGGATTTGTCCATGAGTAGTTACGCTCCATCGAAAAAAGTTAAAGCTTGGATAGAAGCCCTAAGACTTAGAACCCTGCCTTTAGCTGCTTCTGGAGTTATTATTGCTGCCGGCATTGCCACTTTATATGGGCATTTTTCTTGGACGCTTTTTATTCTCATGTTACTTATGGCTCTTTGCATGCAAGTCTTATCAAATTTTGCAGACGAATATGGAGACCTCGCAAGTGGGCTTGATGATGAAAGCCGGGTAGGACCTATTAGGGCCCTTCAGCGCGGTGATATTACACGAGATGAAATGAACAAGGCCCTTAAAATTACTTCAGCAATTTCACTTGGCTTAGTCCTGCTCTTAGTCATCGCCTCATTTACCAATACGAATCCTGCTGGTTATATCATTTTTATTCTGCTTGGTCTTGCAAGCATATTCGCAGCTATCGCATATACCATTGGACCTAAACCCTACGGTTATATTGGTCTTGGAGACATCGCTTCCTTTTTATTTTTTGGAATTATTGCCGTAATTGGTGGCGTGTATCTTTTCAATCATTCGCTTGATCTTGACGTGATTTTGCCAGCACTCGGCCTTGGTTTTCCAACTATCGCCGTGCTGAACCTTAATAACATGCGCGATGCTGCAGATGACAAGAAAAAAGGAAAGATTACGATTGCAAATAAGCTCGGTAATCACAATGCCCGTTTATATCACGCGGTTTTGCTTATCGCTTCTATCATCTGCTTTAGTGCGTATCTAATCATCCATAACGCCATTACGTGGTGGTTTATTCCTATGATCTTATGCTTTGCCCTTTGGATGTATACCGTGAGCATTGTTTTGAAAGTGAAAAACTTAAAAAGGTTTGACAAGCTGATGAAGCCAACAAGCGTCACCACCTTCTTAGTTGCAATCTTTTTTAGCCTTTCACTTATCAGTATTGCTTAAACTTACTAGTATTGCCTAAAAACTAAAGGTATCGGGTGTTGTTTTAGGATTGAGTGGCTGGTTTTGATTCAGTTGCGTAATTGTCTCTAGATCTGAGGCGCTCAGCTCAAAATCAAATACCTCGAAATTCTCTTTAATACGACTCGGCTTCATGGATTTTGGTATTACCGAAAATCCTTTTTGGATACCCCATCTTAAAATAATCTGCGCATGCGTTTTCTCATACTTATTCGCAAGTTCTGTAATTTCGGGATAGTCGCTATACATGCCTCTTCCTAAGGGAGCCCAGGCTTGCATAACTATATCGTGCTCTTGAGCGTAGCTAAGCGTTTCTACATCTTGCATACGCGGGTGCAATTCAATTTGGTCGAGCACAGGCATTACACCAAATTCTTCTTTAAGTTTCTCCAAGTGATGTTTTCTGAAATTCGCAACACCAATTGATTTACTTAAGCCTTGTTCTTGTAAATTCAAGAGCACTTCGAAGGTTTCAAGAAATTTATCTTGAACAGGCCAATGCACTAAAAGCAAATCAACATAATCAAGCTGCAGATCTTGTAAACTTTGTTTGAAACTTTTCTCTTGCGTTCCCCTGCGCTGTGATTCGTTCCAAATTTTAGTGGTAATGAAGAGCTCGTCTCGATCAAGTTTAGCTTCAGCCAAGGCCTCGCCAATCATTGATTCGTTTGCATAATATTCTGCAGTATCAATCAAACGATAACCCTCAGAAAGCGCGCAAAGCACCGCGTTTTTACCTTGCACATCTGCAGGGATTTTATAGGTCCCAAAGCCTAATTGATGAATGCGCTTGCCATCATGTAGTTTCAAATAGTCCATGAAGACCTCCAGTTATTGGAATAAAAAAGAGGCCTACGTTTAAGCCTCTTTTTTGTAAGCCTGTTGTCCAGCTGCCTGACACGGCATTTGTGCAAAGACTATAGGCTGTACCTTATCTTGTTCTTTTTGAGCTTCAACTGCAATCACAAGTTTCATTGCCTCAATTGCGCACTCTAGCTGCCCAATATCTGGCTCGTTGGTTGTAAGCTTTTGCATTTGTAAACCTGGCCACAAAATTACTTTGACCAAGGGATTATTTGGTCGAGCACCCGCCCACTTAACCGTTATCTCATAGGCAACTCCAGCCACCAAAGGCAAAAGCAGAATACGAGACAAAATAACTATGCTTAAGCGAGCAGCCGGATTGCTAACATTCCACGCTTCAAGCAAGAGCTGGGTTGGAACTACCGTGAACACAATGATGGAAATCAAGATAGTCATAATAATAAACGCAGTTCCACAGCGTACGTGCATGGTTGAGAATTTTTGAGCATTTTCAGGTGTGAGTTCAAGACCGTGTTCAAAACAATGGATGGTCTTGTGTTCTGCACCATGGTAGCCAAACATTCGTTTAATATCGGGAATTCGACCGATAAGCCAGATGTAGAAAACAAAAATAACTGCACGTAAAACACCATCGACTATATTCCATCGAATGGTATTTGCAGCGTAATCTCCAACCAATATATTGGATAGAAATGCAGGAATAACTACAAAGCCTAAAATTCCTAGTATAAAGCCACCCACCATTGAGAGAGCAAATTCATATCCGCCAAGACCCTTATTTCTATCTTTTTCAGATTTAGATTCCAGCTCTTGTTCATAGCGGTCATTAAATTTTTGAGTAAATTTAGCCTCATTGAAGGTGCAGCCAATTTTATTAGCTTCTTTTCGAGCTCGTTTTATTTCTTTAGAAAGCCTAGCCTGTCTTTCATCTTCTTCAAAATCATAGGCGTGCTCTGCTGCGATTTCCATTGCTTTTGTTGAAAGAACGAGTGATTCAAAAAGCGCGATACTGCCTCGAATTAAAGGCCATTTTTTCCATTCCTTAGGCTTATCTGCACCAGGAAGGTCGTGTGATTCCGTGTAAATCTTTCCGTCTGGCTGACGAACTGCAACGGCCCAGTTATATTTACCGCGCATCATAATACCCTCAAGGAGTGCTGAGCCTCCTACGTGAGTTTGAAAAAGTTCTCCTTCTTCGGCAATTAATTTTTTATCTTCAGCCATAAAAGCCCTTCAAATCAAATGATGTTTAAAGCTTAACCCTTACGAACTCTAATTCCGCTTCCCTTTAGGAACTTCAGAGTTTAACCAAATATAACCATTCAATTTTTCACATAAGACTCATAGCCTCAAATCGAGCCCATAATAATGAATGAGCCCATGTAGCATGAGCTCATTCAAAAGATGATTGTTAAAAATTAGACTAGATTATATTGAGTGGATCTTGCTCGTCTGGTTTTACATCAACAGCTTCGCCTTCGCCCACAATTGAAGGCTCTTCTTTAAATCCTTCTGTATTTCTGAGCATTGAAGGATCGTTTGAAGGAACCTTTTGACCTGGCTTAGCATCATCAACCTCACGTTGATGTGCATCCATATAAGCACCCTTTTTGCCGTCTTTTATCATTTGGTCAAGCTCATCAAAATCCATGTCGTCAATCTCCATGGCTCGAGCAAGGCCCTTACCGTATTCTGGATCGGCAAAATAAGCATGTGCAATGTGGCGACGCTTAATTAAATCTTCAGCAGGTTTTATATCACGAGCTGTATTCATGAAGAGACGCTCTTTTTGATCATCGCTCATATTTCTGAAGAATTCACCAGGCTGGCTGTAGTAATCGTTGTCATCCTCACGGAAGTTGTAATAGCCCAAGTCGCCTTCTACCTTGAGTGGTGGCTCTTCTACTTCTGGATTATCTACCCATGCACCATAGGAGTTTGCTGAATATACGATTTCTCCGCCACCATTATCGTCGACTCTCATGAAACCGTCTTTATGGTTCGAGTGGAAGTTTTTCGCATGCTTAGGATAGTTCACAGGAATAAGATTGTGATTTACGCCTAAACGATAACGCTGAGCATCACCGTATGAGAAAAGACGCGCTTGTAGCATACGATCAGGTGAAAAACCAATACCCGGAATAATGTTTGCAGGATTCATGGCAACTTGCTCAACCTCTGCGAAGTAGTTTCCAGGGTTTCTGTTGAGTTCAAAGTATCCAACCTTGCGAAGTGGATAGTCTTTTACTGACCAAAGTTTGGTTAAATCAAATGGATTGGTCTCGTGCTTTTCAGCCTCTTCTTCCGTCATCACTTGAACATAGGCAGTCCAACGTGGATAGTCGCCGCGCTCAATTGCGCCAAACATATCGCGACCGAAAGACTCGCGATCAGTTGCATTGAGCTCTGCAGCCTCTTCATCGGTCAAATAATCAAAACCTTGTTGGCTTAAGAAGTGGAATTTAACCCAGTGACGCACGCCATCTTTGTTAATCATCGAATAGGTGTGTGAACCGTATCCATGCATATGGCGAAAACCTTTTGGAATACCATAGTCAGACATGGTAATGGTAACTTGCATCAATGATTCTGGATTAGTGGTCCAAAAATCCCATTGTGAGTTTGCTGAATGTAAGTTTGAGTGTGGATCTCTTTTTACTGCACGGTTTAAGTCGGTGAATCTGAGTGGGTCGCGCAAGAAGAACACTGGCGTATTATTTCCAACTAAATCCCAGTTTCCATCTTCAGTATAGAATTTAAGAGCAAATCCACGAATGTCGCGCTCGGCATCTGCTGCGCCAAGCTCTCCACCTACCGTAGAAAAGCGTACGAACATTTCAGTTTCTTTACCGATTTCTCTAAAAGGAGCAGCATAGGTTAAATCGGTAATGTCTTCAGTGGTAACGAATTTACCGTGAGCACCCCATCCTTTTGCGTGCATACGACGCTCAGGAATGGTCTCGCGGTCAAAATGTGCAAATTTCTCTAACAAAAAGACATCTTGCAGGGGCAGAGGTCCTCGAGCTCCAACAGTCATAACATCCTTGTCATTTGCGACAGGAGCTCCGTTTTCGCGCGTATAAACTTGGCTCTTTACGTAATCATTTACCGCAGAGCGCTCTTTATACAGGCCTTTGTCGTCTTTACCATTCATCTTGTTTTTGTCAGTCATGTGTTAATCTTTCTCTTCAGTCATCATATTCATAATGATTAAATTAGGAATTAATCTTCGTATCTTCTACCCAAATTAAACTATAAGGGTGCTCAAAAAATATAGTGATGAACACATCCCAATTTTGTTGACAAGTAAGTCTTATTTATTCTAGCATGAGAATAAACCGTACCAGTTAGTTCGTACGATTTTATGTATCCGTTGCGTATGTGATCGCTGTTTAAGTCGCGCAAACAAAGTCAAGAAAAGGGGAATCTGGATGCAAGCATTATCGAAAAAGTTGTTGACTATCATCTTGGGAGGTTTGTTAGCGCTAGGATTTTTATTGGTTGCTACTCCTTCCGCTTATGCTGAAGAAGAAATTATTTTAGACGAGATAAACTTTCCCGACGAAGGATTTAGCGCGTATGTATCTGAAAAAGTTGATACTGATGGTAGCAATACCCTGAGTCAAGATGAAATAAACGCAGTTGTGAGCATGGCCTTCTGGGCAAAGGATATTAAAGATTTTAAAGGCATAGAACACTTTAAAAACCTAAAAGAACTTAAATGTCGACATATGCCAAGCTTAACTTCTTTAGATATTTCTCAAAATACTAATCTTGAAATACTTGCTTGTCATAATAACGAAAATCTTGAAGCATTGGATATTAGCAATAATCCCAATTTGGTAGATCTAAACTGCTCGGGCAATAAACTAACTAGCTTGGATGTTAGCAATAATCCTAATCTGACAGATATAAACTGCAGAGAAAATGAGATTAGTAGCTTAGATGTAACAAATAATACAAAACTCAAACGTCTTGATTGTTCTTCTAATAATTTAAGCCAAGTAGACCTTAGTAAAAACGCAAATCTTACCGACTTTTACTGCCATAAAAATGAATTCACACAATTGGATGTAAGCCAAAACTCAGCTTTAACGTGGCTTGTTTGTTATGATAATCAACTTACTAGCTTAGATTTAAGCAATAATTCAGCTTTACAAACGTTTGAAGGTAACCAAAATTACAGTCTGAACAATTTTGACCAGGTCTATGCGATAAGAGTCAATAAATCAAACTTACAATATGATCTATCGAAACTTCCAAAAGGATTTGATTTAAAAAAAGCAGGTTCATGGAATGGCGCTAGTGTTTCAGAATCGATTCTAACTCTAGATGCTGATGATGTAACAGAAGTTCAATATATTTATACAGCGAGTGATACGTATAAATTAGGCGTTACATTAAAAGTGCTGCCTACTACTTACTATAAAATAAGCTTTAATCCAGGCGAGGGAACTGGTGAGATGGACGACCAGCTTGTCCCTGAGAACGATAATTACGTATTACCAGAGTGCAGCTTTACTGCCCCAGAAGGAAAAGAGTTTAAGGCTTGGAGTATTGAAGGCGTTGATGAAGAAAAAGCTGTTGGAGATACAATTCAAATAGATGCCGATACTGCAGTTACAGCTCTTTGGAAAGATGCAGCTACACCAAATCCTACTCCTAAGCCAAATCAAGACAGCTCAAAAGATATCCACATTCTTACCTTTAACTTCCCAGGTTATGAACTTGTAATAGATGGCAAGACGTATAAAGACCAAGCTTTAATTCCAGTAAAAGATGGTGAAGCATTCACTATGCCTGAAGGTCCTAAGCGCCAAGGTTATGTATTTGCTTACTGGGAAGGTTCTAAATATTACGCTGGACAAAAGTATGAATTTACTTCAGATCACAGCCTAACTGCAGTGTGGAAAGTTGCAGATGAAAGTGCTATTAAACGCCCTTCATCAGATCGTTATGCTCGAGACGACTTCTATTCAGAAGGTGCACAACAACAAGTAGTGAAGGCTAAGCCAAGTGCACTTCCTAAAACAGGAGAGACTTCAAACAACTTTGCTTTATACAGCATCCTTGCTGCTAGTGGACTTCTAGCGCTTGTTGCTGTAAGCAAACCTTTATCTAAACGAGATTAAGTTAGGTATTTAAAGTAATTCCAGTAGAGTCAAAAAGCAAAGCGCGGCAGTGTTAGGACTGTCGCGCTTATCATTTCTGAATCTTAAACGTATTTGACGGGCTTCAATGTTTTCCCCAATTACAGTACTATTTGCAAAAATTAAAAATCCATAACTTCAAGCTTGTAAGTCTCATCAGATTCATAATTCTTAAACATTCCAAAGGTATCAGACGATGAGATTTCCGTTGCTTTAAATATTTCAATTTTTGGATGTTTGCTTTGCGGATAAGCTATGCGTTTAATTTCTAAATTATCATTTTTTTGCTCTAACGATAAATTTGCAAGAGGAAGAAAATTGCCATTCTTTTCGATACTATTTGCGTACGCAGTATCTCCATCCAAACCAAGTACATACATTAAATCATTTTTAGTGTTCGAATCTAGTTTTCCAAATTTTTCAATAGCTTTTGAGGGATCATCCACAAACATCCCTAAAGTAATATCAAAGAATAAATCTTCATCAACAATAGATGTATTCTTGAAATTCTTAGGAACTTTTATTTGTGCTCCAAATTTGACTTCTTCGGTATAATAATTCTCAAGATCTGATAAATCCACATCTTTAAAATATTCAAAAAACTGAGGAGCATTCACATCAAGTCGGTAGATTTCAGAGGTATCGTTTTTTTCTAAAACCTTTATGTCACCGAACATATTCATCCTTACTAAATCAATAAGCCCCTTTTCATTATCATATGTAATCAATCCAAGTGAATTGCGGGAGTCAATCGCCAGCATAAACCTTTTATTCTCAAAGGGATTGTTTGGCGTAACATTTCGGATAAGAACTACAGCAACAATTGCAAGCACAACAAGAGCAAGTGCTATGACTCCAATCATAATCGGCAGTTTAGAGTTTTTCTGAACTGCTGCATTCGTTGCACTCTTTTGAAATTGCGCCTGAGATTTACTGGTACTTGCAGCCTGTGTTGCAAGTCTTGTTCCACACTGAGTACAAACTTGTGCCCTATCGGGCAATTCGGCTCCGCACTTATGACAAAACATCGTATCCTCACTATTCTTAACTAACTTCTCCGACACTTTCATACTAAAAAGGGATTCACGACATTTGTTTCGCAACAATAGTGAGATGGCGGTAGGACAATTTGTTGTACAACATTTTAACTGTTAAAAGTTTAAAAATATAAGTATTATAAAAATATGGGTTACGGGTGTATTGAATTAGAAGAGGTTAATCATGGGCTTTCTTGACGATGTAAAAGGATCATTTAATCGCGGTGCTGCAGCGGCAAACCGTGCAACAGAAAAAATGAAAGCAAAAAATCAATTAAGCACGCTATTAAAACGACGCAAAGAGGTCCTATCTCAATTGGGTGCAAACCTGTATGAAGTCACGAAAAATAATCCAGAATTTACGATCGGTCGTGAAAATTTATATAACGAGATATTACAAATTGATGGCCAGAGAAATCAGCTGATTGACTACATTGAATCACTTGAACAAGAAGCTTACAACGAACAGCAGCTGGCACAAAACTACACTTGTTATGAATGTGGCTCAACGGTATCTGCAAGCGATGCCTATTGTATGGGATGCGGAAAACAAGTAAGCGATATTGTTGAATACTATAATGCACAAAGTTATGAAGATGATTTCGTAGAGTCTGATATTTCATGCCCTAATTGCGGGGAGCCTGTTGGAGAAGACGACGTATTTTGTATGTCTTGCGGCAATAAGTTGAAATAAAAACTAAAGCCGCACCTTCAACTTCAATGTAGATGCGGCTTTTTCTTTACTTGGAAAGCTTAGCTTAAGAAAAAATTTATTCTTGTGCTTCCTTATCAGCTTCAGCAGCTTCGCTAGGCTCTTCTGCCTTTGCCTCTTCAGCTTCAGCTTGCTCTTCTTCAGCAGGCTTGTTCTTTGCTGCTTCTTCCTCATACTTGCGTGCGCGCTCAGCTTTTTCTTGAGCCTTCTTATCGCGTTCAGCCTTGAGTTTTGCAGCCTGTGCTTCTGCCTCTTCTTGACGTTTAGCCTTTGCAGCCTTATCGCGTTCGAGAGCAGCTTGAGCAGCTCCACCAAACTTGTCTGAGAAGCGTTGTACACGACCACCGGTGTCTACAAATTTTTGTTGACCCGTGTAGAATGGATGGCACTCGTTACAAAGTTCGACAAATAGCTCTTTTTTAGTAGAGCGGGTGGTAAAGGTATTACCACAAGAACAACGCACGGTGCACTCTTGATATTCTGGGTGAATACCTTGGCGCATGGTTAACTCCTTTTTCCGACGTTTCTTGGTTTCCGACCAAGATTAGCCTTACGATTGTAACACAGCTCTGTTTTTAATCATTTTTTAAATTTCGCAAGCAACAAATTTAGAACACAATTATCGTTTGCATTAAAGCAAGGCGCGGCTCATGGTCTCATTAATGATCTTAAGCGCTTTGATGCGTGCATATCTTTTATCGTCAGATTCGATAATGTGCCAAGGGGCATTGACGGTTGACGTCAGTCGTAACATATCGTTAATTGCAACCGTATACAAATCTTGCTTCTCGCGGTTTCGCCAATCTTCATCAGTCAATTTCCAGCGCTTTGCAGGATCGTCACGACGTTCTTCAAAACGTTTGAGCTGCTCTTCTGAACTTACGTTAATCCAGAACTTAATCAGGAGCGCTCCCCAACGAGTAAGCTCTTCTTCGAATTCATTAATTTCGTCAAAGGCGCGCTTCCATTCACCTTCGCGCGCAAAGCCTTCAACGCGTTCAACCATAACGCGTCCATACCAACTTCTATCAAAAATTGCGATATGACCTGAACGCGGAATTTTCGTCCAAAAACGCCATAAGAATGGATGAGCAAGCTCGTCTGCAGTAGCAGCTGAAATTGGGTGCACCGTATATGAGCGCGCATCAAGAGCGCTGGCTACACGCTTGATATTACCGCCCTTACCAGCAGCATCCCATCCCTCATAGACCAAAATGGTTGGAATTCTTAGACGATATAATTTCATCTGTAATTCGCTTAATTTATCTTGTTGAATCTTAAGCTCTTCTTTATAGCTATCCTTATCGAGCACAAGATCATGTCTAACCTCATCTAAACGTGGGGTTTCTTGCAGCTCATAACGGCTTTTCATATTAGAAATATCGCCAATTTGAGCAAAGAGTAAATCGGATTCTGCCTGTGCTAATTTTTCAGGATCATTACTTACTGCTTTAACTTCTTGTTTTGCCTGCTCAATATGTAAATTCTTTTCGGCTTTTTTAAGCTCCTGACGAGCAATGTTGGCCTTTCTATCATCAAGAGCTTGAGAAATTTCATCAACTAAGATTTTTACGATTTGCGCATTCACTAAATGTTTATTATGAGCAGGAAGCACATGCCAAGGAGCAAGCTCCATGTTAGACATCTCAAGAAGCTTGTCATAAATCTCGTAATAGTCTTCATAGTGCTGAATTTGTCTTACATCTTCTCGATCAATTTTCCAGCTGGTATCTTCATTGAGCAGAAGCGAAATAAAACGCTCGCGCTGCACTTCTTTTGTTACGTGCAAAAAGATTTTGATTACCTTATAGCCATCGTGTACAAGCTGTCTTTCTATTGCCTTGATAGAGCTGTAATACGTTTTCAGGCTCTTGATTACATGGTCATTTAATTCACTCGTTGTTTCATCGAGCATCCCGATGGTTTCTTGTGTTTCAAATGAGAGATGCGAAAGATCTTGGATGGTGTTTCCCGATTTTGAAAAGGCATCAATGATTCCACGGGCAGCCTGGTCATACCATGCTCTATCAAAAATCGTCATATGGCCATGACGACCAATACGCTGCCAAAATCTAGTCATAAACGGAAGGCGACTTTCGTTACCAATCGGATCCTCAGTCGTATATACCGTAAACAAACGAGGGTCTAGATCAACAACTAAATCAGAAATTCTAGAGCCCTTACCTGAAGAGCCCCAACCCTCTATAAGCAAAACAACGGGCAAGCCCTCAAGCTTGCACCGTTGTTGAAGTAAAACTAACTGTTCAGATAAGTCTTTACGTAAGTCTTTAAGCTCATCTTTATTAAGCTCTGTGGGAAATTCAATATCATTGAGCATGATGTTCTCTTAACTCTTGGGCAACTTTTTCTTTCGTCTCTTCAGTCAGACCAATTTCGTCATCACTAAGATAACAAGCTGGATCGGAAGCCCACAGATCTCCAGTAGCAGCCTCTGCGCGAACTCTAAAATTGGCGCCACAAATATCGAGATACTGACAATACTTACAACGACCCCATACGTGAGGGCGCTTATCTTTTAGTCGATACATCAATTCGCTTCTTTCGTCACTTCTTGAAGTATCAGTCCAAATTTCAGAAAATGGTCGATCTTTTACATTTCCGAAACTGAAGTGTCTAAAAAATTGATCGGCGTAGACCTCACCATCCCATGATACACAAGAAATTCCGTTGCCCGTGGAATTACCCTGGTTCCAACTGAGGAGCTGTGCAGCATTTTCCGCGAGCGGGTCGTTTTCCCTTCTCATTTCTTG
>JAUNLE010000008.1:17146-36876 GCA_030532415.1 Coriobacteriia bacterium
GTAATAAAAATGGACCGTCAGCATGGTTGTCTACCGTAAGCACTTCTGGATGCAAGCCCTTATTAAACATTTGGCGAGTGCGCGTCATAATATAGCGAACAACCTGGCGAGATTGCTCGTGCGTTAAATCCTCGTTCATAAGGTCGGTGCCACGACCTGCATATACGAGGTGATACAGACAAATGCGGTTAATATTTCGTTCTTCCATTAAGTCGAAGATTTTTGGGATTTCCGTATAGTTGCGTTTATTGATGGTAAAGCGCAGGCCAACCTTAATTCCAGCATCACTTGCGTTTTTTAAACCGCGCAAGGCACGTTCAAAAGAGCCCTCTACTCCCCTGAATTTGTCGTGCACCTCTTGCATGCCGTCAAGTGAGACACCTACGTACGAAAGACCAACTTCAGCATATTCTTTCGCTTTTTCTTCGGTGATAAGGGTGCCATTGGTTGAAATAACAACGCGCATACCCTTTTCTTTTGCGTATTTCATAAGCTCAACGAGGTCCGGGCGCATTGTTGGTTCACCACCAGAAAACAAAAGTACAGGAGCGCCATATGCAGCCAAGTCATCAATCATTGTCTTAGCTTCTTCAGTGG
Organism: Coriobacteriia bacterium; assembly: GCA_030532415.1. Lineage (GTDB taxonomy): Bacteria > Actinomycetota > Coriobacteriia > Coriobacteriales > JAEZZM01 > JAUNLE01. The sequence goes on from JAUNLE010000008.1 coordinate 17,744, forward strand.
TCAATTCGCCCTCGTATTTTTTGTTTTCACTTCCCGCATAGCAGTGCGCACATTTTAAGTTGCAAGTTTGCGTACAGTTCCACACGACAACTGGTTTTTTATCAACCGAAAATTGAAGCATGTCGCTTGGCAGCTTGTTTGATCTACGCTTGTAACGTAAAACATCACTTGCTTCAACAGCACCACAATACAGCTTAGATATACCTATCACGAGCTTCCTCCTCGCCTATTTTTATTGCTTATTTTGATAATAATCCTCAATTTGGCTAATCAGTTGAGGAATCGTAAATTCTTTTGCCTCAAGCCCAGGTTCAAAACCATAACGTCTGAGCGTATCTGAAGTTATCGGTCCAATTGATGCTAAACAAGGTTTTGCAAGTACTTCTTTGACCTCTTCTTTTGTAAACTTCTTCTCAAGTAAATACATAAAATTCTTTACCGTAGAAGATGCTGTGAAGCTTATCAGATCAATTTCGTTTGCCTTGAGCTTTTCTGCAAGCTCATCAAGCTTGACGCTTTCATCAATAACCGTCTCATAGGCATCAATGACATGGGTGCTTGCCCCAAGTTTTTCTAACTCGTCAATCAAAAGCGAACGAGCTTCACTTGCGCGCACGAGTAAAACCTTGCCGCCCTGAGCAACATTGTGCTCTTCGAGCGATTCCACGAGACTTTCCGCGCGATATTCTTCTGGAATTAGATCGGGAACTATACCATAATCCATAAGCGCTTGAGCAGTAGCACTTCCAATACTTGCTACCTTAATACCAGATAAAACGCGTGCATCATATCCGTTTACAAGTAAAGATTGGAAAAGTGCCTCTACGCCATTGACCGATGTCAAAACGAGCCAAGAATATTCATCTCGGTGTGAAATAAAGTCCAAAAGCTCTTGAGCAATATCGTTAAATTCAATTTTAATCGTAGGAAATTCAATGACATGAGCACCAAGCTTGCATAGCTCTCGTGTCATAGATGAAGCCTGAGAGCGTGCCCTGGTAACTACAATCGTCTTATGATGAAGAGGCTTGCTTTCAAAGAAATTCAAATCATCTCGCAGGTTCACAACCTTGCCCACACAGATAACAGAAGGTGCACTAAAGCCCTTTTCCTGTACCTCTTGTGCCACGTGTTCTAGATCAGACACCAGTGTCTCTTGTTGCGGATTAGTTCCCCAACGAACCAAAGCAACCGGCTCATCAGGACTTCTACCGTATTTCAAAAGATTGCGGGCGATAAGCTCAATATTTTTGACACCCATATAAAAGACGAGCGTGTCGACACCTTGAGCAAGGTGCTCCCAGTTAATTGAAGACATTTCCTTGCTTGGATCTTCATGTCCTGTAATAAATGCAACCGAGGACGAAATATTTCGATGAGTAGCAGGAATTCCGGCATAGGCTAGGGCAGCCATACCTGAAGTAATCCCAGGAACAAGTTCAAAGGGAATACCCGCTTTTGCAAGTACCAAACCTTCTTCAGACCCACGTCCAAAAACATAGGGGTCTCCGCCTTTAAGACGAACAATAATAGCTTCAGGGTTTTCTTTGGCAAGCTCAAGCAAGATTTCGTTTATTTCTTCTTGACTAATATGCTTGCTAAAGCCCTTCTTGCCTACATAAACAAGCTCGGCATCTTCACGCACTAAGTCTAAAATCTGTGAGGAAACCAAGAAATCGTAAACTAAAATATCTGCATTTTGCAAAAGTTCTTTTGCTTTAACGCTCAAAAGACCTGGATCTCCTGGGCCAGAACCAACAAGATATACCTTAGGATTAAACATTAGGAGATAACCTCATCTGTCATCGATTCATACTCTTTTGCAGCATTTGAAAGCACCTCTTCGGCCCCTGCATCTTTGAGAGACTGGACTAATTCTTTAGCTACCTTTTCGTAATCTCGAGCCATGCCAGAATGTTCAAGTTTAATCATCTTCGAACCATCAAGATTCGAAACAAATGCATCGATGCGCATAACGGGAGGCTCGGTCGGCATAAGGCGAGCAAACACGCCTATAGGAGCTTGGCAGTTTGCACCAAGCTCTGCCATTACCATGCGCTCGGCTGCAACAGAATCAAAGGTATTCTTTAGCGAAAGCTCATTGACAATATCTCTCGTATAAAAATCTTCCTTACGGCTTACTACAGCAATCGCTCCTTGACCTGCTGCCGTTATCATTTGATTAGGGTCGAAGTGAAATGATATTTTGTCTCTCAGACCAAGGCGGTTTAAGCCAGCAGTTGCCAAAATGATACCGTCAACCTTTTTGTCATCTAAGACTCGTGAAATACGGGTTTCGATATTTCCACGAAGCGCAACTACTTTAAGGTCAGGTCGAAGACGAAGGAGCTGAGCACGACGGCGAAGCGAGCTTGTACCAATTAAAGCTCCTTCAGGAATATCATCAAGAGATGAGCCCTCGCGTAAAATCATGGCATCGCGCACATCTTCTCGCACAGGCGTAGCAGCAATCATAAGATCTTCGTCTAAATCTGCCGGAACATCTTTTGCAGAATGAACCGCTATATCAATGTGATAATCAAGCAGCTTTTGATCGAGCTCTTTGGTGAACAAAGACTTGCCGCCAAACTTAGCAAGGGCAACATCTTTCATCTTATCGCCTGAAGTTTCCACTACCTTTACTTCAACTTCAAGATTAGGGCGAATATTTCTAATACGAGCAGCAATATATTTAGCCTGCTCTAAGGCTAACTTCGAACCTCTTGTTCCAACTACAAAATGCGTACGTGATAAGCGCATGATACCTTCTCTCTTGTCTTTTCGCATATTCAAAACTACGAGCTAGTCCTTAAGTGAATCAAGCTCTGGTTGAACAAATTCTTGATAAACTTCTTGCGCACTAATTTCTGGATTTGCCTTAAAACGCTCAAATAAATCGGAATCCACAATCGTATGTAAGAGTCGAGCGCGCGTTTTGCCGTCATCTGCAATACGGGCCTTGATTAAATCTCGAACATTTCCAAGCATTGTCACATATGGTCCTACCAGCATTGGAAATTCCTCTTCAAGCTCACGTCGAATGCGCTGCGCATAAGCCGGTGAATTTCCGCCAGTTGAAATAGCAATTTGCACGGGGTCTCTGCGCACAACAGAAGGAACTGTAAAGGTGCAAAGCTCCGGATAATCAACAACATTGATAGGAATATGGTGTTCTTGCGCTTCGTTGTAGATGTCTTTATCAACCTCTACATCGCCTACAGCGCTGATAACAAGCACTGCATCTTTGAGATCTCCATACTCATAACGACGGTCGATGTATTCAATAATGCCTGCATCGGCCATTACATCGAGCGCGTCGGTGAGTTCAGGAGATATAAGTGTTACCTGAGCGCGATACTCAAGCAAGGTCAGCACTTTACGTTCGGCAACTTTTCCGCCGCCTAAAACAACGACCTTTCGTTCATTAAGATTAAAATACATTGGATAGAAAAGGTCTTGATAAAGATCTTCTTCCGTATTGCTTTGATAATTAAAAGCCATAGCAATCCTTTACTTACGAGCATTTTCATCAAGGGGCTTGTCTGATTGTTTTAAAGATTCAAGCCGATCGATGCTTGCTTCCAATACCTCAACTTCTTTTTCGATTTTGTTTAGTTTCAAGATACTTACCACAATAAGCACAAATAATATGAGCCAAATGAGTAAGTACGCCAATACCACATAGGGTACTGCTGTAATAACGGTTGAATAAGCCTCTTGCAATAAGGGATCCATTAATCAAGCTCCTTTATTCGTGCTAATTTTTCTTTCTTACTAAGCGCTTCATAGCGTAATTTGATCGACTCAAGCCTAAGCTTTGAACTATGAAGTGCAAAGCGCACTTGATATATAACAATACCCAGCAACATCATTCCAATAAGACCTAAAAGAAAGGGAATGAGCATTGAGGTCGAAAGTCCTGAGTTGCTCGTAAAAATAACAGGATGAATAGAACTTGGAACAAGGCGCGTAATGAAAAATGAGATGGGAACATCGATAAAGGCTAAAATACTAAAAACAGCAGCATAGCGGGCCTTTTTTGTTTCATCATCAATATTGGTGCGCAAAACAAAGTAAGCCAAAACTAAGAGGGTCAAAATAAAATAGGTTGTAAGTCGTGGTTCCCAAACCCACCATACTCCCCACTCAAAACGCGTCCAAAAAATTCCAGACGCCATGGTAGCAAGCACAAAGACGAGCGAAACCTCAGCGGCAGTTGCAGCCTTCATGTCCCAAGCATGATCGCGGTCTAAAAGATAGCGAAGCGAAAACATGGCAGCAACACCAAGGGCAGCAAAGCTCACGATTGCCACCGGCACGTGAAGATAAAATATCTTTTGCGAAAAAAGCAGCCTGTTTTCAACCAATTGACCAGCAATTACCACTGGCTCTGATAATCCTGCTCCCTTGACTAAGGGGGCGAAAAAGAAGGTGAGCACCACGTCGGCAATAATCAGGATAGCTGCTAGAACAAGAAGTGTTATGAGTCTATGTTTAGATTTTATCATCAGTCTATTCCTATCAAAGATTTATGGGCTTACCACAAATTCATATAAGCCGTAAGCTGCAGCAAGCATGATGAGATCATAGGTAGCTGCCATACCAAGCAAGCGATAAAAACCTGCATCAAGTAGGTTTGACCCCAACAATGCCATACTCGTCGTGGACACACACAATAAAAGAAGCGGAAAAATAAGGGGCACTAAGAGTATGGTTAACAGTATATTTGAAGACTTAGCGCCTTGAGTAATTGTTGCAAGCAAGGTGCCTACACCGCTAATGCCTATGCTTCCCAATAACAGTGGTAAAACAAGCAAGAAACTTTGCCCTGAAACTTGAGCTGTTTGGAGAAAAAAGAAAAAGAACTCAGGTACAGCGATAAGTTCGACGAGCAATAAAAACAATAGATTGGCAGTAAATTTAGAAAGAAAGATCAAACTTTTTTGCATGGGCGAAAGCAGCAAGGCTACCATGGCGCCCTCTTCATGTTCATGCTCAAATGTTTTATTAAGACCGATAAGCGAGGTAAAAACTATCAGAGCCCACAAAAGGCCAGGTGCAACCTGTTGTATATTAAACGAATCGCTCGTTTGGCTTATCGTTGCTCCATAGACAACTAAGACTAAAACGGCATAAATCGTCATCGATGCTACCATGGACTTAGAGCGAGCCTCTAAAAGCAGGTCTTTTTTAAGCAAGGCGAAAAATTGTCTCATGATAAGCTTTGGGCTCCTAGTAGTAAGCTGCGCTTAAATAAGTCAGTAAATGCATCTTCAGAGATAGCATTCGTCTTCACCGTGCTCAGTATGCTTCCCTCATCCATAAGCACGATAGTATCTGCGAATCGATACGCCTCTATTGGATCATGACTGATCAATACAATAGAAGTATCTTCAGGAAGATCAACAAGCAAGGTCTTGAGCGCCTGCACTCCAAGTAAGTCCAGCGCGCTAAATGGCTCGTCGAGTAAGAGCAAGTTCGGTGCTTCTAAAAATGCCCGAGCAATACTTAAGCGCTGCTTCATGCCTTGCGAAAAATCGGCCACTAAATCATGGCGACGATGCGAAAGACTCGTAATTTCAAGCAGCATATCAATTCTTTCTTGAATATGCTCTACGCCACGAAGTTTTGCAAAAAGCTCCAGGTTTTCTTGGGCACTGAGCTGCAAATATACCTGTGAGTCATGGGAAACGTAAGCTATTTTGGAGTAAAGCTTATCGGCTTCTTTGAGCGCATTGATACCGAAGATCGTAAGCTTTCCAGAACTTGGACGCTCAAGGCAGGCAAGAATTTTAAGTAAGCTTGATTTACCAGCACCGTTTGCACCCATAAGAGCAAGGCGCTCTCCTCGCTTCAAGCTAAGGCTTATCTTATCAAGTGACTTTCGAGTCTTATACTGCTTGCTAAGCTCAAGGACCTTAAAAGCGCATTCGCTATCCAAATGTTCTTCAGCACTTCTCAATACATCTTTTGTTCCTGGCATTTAAGACTCCACAGTGCTCTCTTCGCGCAAGCGGCGTGGTGTAGCAAAAGCTAAGATACCCGATAGTACGAGAAAGGCAGAGCCAATCCAAAGCAAATTAATGAAAGGATTTACTTTTATGTTGTAGACTAAATCATTTGAGGCGGAATAGCCCTGAAGTGCAATAAAGAAGTCTTCTTGAGCTAAAACGACGGTATCGGCATGCAAGAGTTGTTGTATACCAGCCATACCCTGAGGGATATTCATGGATGGCCGAAGCTCTCCTAAATTTCTTCCATCTTTCTCAAGTTGTAAGATAGTTTCAAGCTGTGTGTCCCCGTTTTCAAGATAGTTAAGTTTTCGCTCTTCTAAGCGCACCGTATAATCTCCCACCACAGCTGTCGACCCTTGTTTATCTTCCATAGTAACAATTTGGTCATCCGGATATATGGCAGAACCAACAAGCGCAATAAGGATAATTCCCATGGCAAAGTGGGCGAAAAATCCAGAGAGTCGCCCCGGCATACGCTTGTAGTACTGATGCAGTGCCTGTGGTGTTGAGCTTTTGGATGCCTGTGCCCGTGTGCTCACATCACGAACGATGACATATAAGGAATTCATGATGAGCATGGAGGCGACAAGCAAGGCGAGCGAGCCCATGATATGGTCAAAAATTTGACGTGCAAAACTTGGAGCTTCAAAAACATCAAGTGCTGCAATTCGCGAGGCATAGTTAGGATACAAGCCTATGTATTGATACACCAAAAGTCCCACAAACAAAACAATCCCCACGATACATGGCAGCTTAAAGTAGGTCCAAAACTTTTTTCCATCCGTCTTTGACCAGGCCAAACTTGGGCACAAAGCTGCAAGCAGCAGAAGGAAAATTCCCACCGGACGAGCAGCCATCTCATAGGTCTCAATACTTATAACACTTCCTGCCAAAGGCAGTGGTCTTGGTAAAGAAGGAGCAAGCGTGAGATAAGCAAGCAAGACTGCCGATGCCAAGAGCAAAACAAAGGTTAAATAGTAGCTTGCATTTTTTGAAAAGAGCGATTCTAAGTCATCAGGCTCGGCAAGGCTTTTTCGTCTTACAATAAGCAGCACAAGCGTTGAGATGAACGAAAGCGCAATCATTATCGTGAAGACACGAGTTGAAACTTGATCTTCTGCAAAAGCATGAACCGATTGCACCAGACCAGAGCGCGTGATAAAGCTTGCAAGAACGACGAAAATAAACGAGGCAGCCGCAAGCACGTAGGTCCATATTTTAAATCTATTACGAATACCTGCGGTTGTCATGGCGTGCAGAAGTGCCGTAAGCGTAAGCCACGATAAAAGTGAGGCGTTTTCGACTGCATCCCAGCCCCAAAAGCCTCCCCAACCTAAAACAACATAGGCCCAAAGTGCCCCAAGAATGATACCGATACTTAAAAAAGTCCAGGCAAATAGGGTGATTCTTTGGGAGTGAACAATCCATCTTTGAGACACATCCCCAATGATAAGGGCCCCCAGCGCATAGGCAAAAGGCACCGTTATTCCTGCATAGCCAATAAATAGTGCTGGTGGGTGCAAGACCATCGCCCAATGTTCAAGCAGGCGATTCATGCCCCATGCCTGTGCAGGGCCAATTAATTTACCTGTGGGACTTAGATATTCAGCAGGCGTTGCTACAAAGGGATTATTGCTCGTTGAAAAAATGAGGGTACCAATGAAAAGCGCCATCACAAGCGACATGATGAAAAGTGCCGCTTCTTTGAGTGCAGCTGATTCTTTTTTATGAGCAATCACACTAAAAAGCGAGAAGAGACTAATAAGCCAAACCCAAAAGAGCAAAGACCCCTGTCGGCCTCCCCACACTCCAGACAAGAGAAAAATCCACCTGTGCTCGATAACATCTTTTGGATAGTGTTGAGCGACGTAAAGGAGGGAAAAGTCATTGCTAAAGAACGCAAACTCAATCAGGATAACCGCAAGACTTAAGGAGAAAACGAGGAGTATTATAAAGGGCGTTCCAAGATTTCTGAGCTTTTTTATGCTCATGGTTTTTGATTGAGACTGAATGTGAAGTACCGTCGATACGCCAAATGCAAGACTCGCTAAAATAGAAAAAATAAAAGCAGCAATTAAGAGCAGAGAACCAAACGACGCCATATATCTCCCCCTACCTGTTAAATATTTGAATCAATGGCGACACTCGTGGCGACAAAGGCATGATTTTCATTAAGCGCTCCTGTTAATACAAGCGCTGCACCATCAACAAACTCTACTGAAAGGGCATCGTCGTAATAAACATCAATACGAAGGCCTTGAGATTCGAGCTGAAAACGCGGACCTTCACCACCGCTTGCCTGCAAACTGCCAGCAACAAGATAACCTGCAAGCTTTGTTTCAACTCCATACATTTCTTCAGGATTTTCAAGCAAATTGGCAACCGTTAAGGCTCCTTGTGCGCTTTCATACTTAGACGGACATTTCGTGAGCATTTGATTTGCCTTAAGGGTACCGTCAACTAAGGTTCCCGTACAAATTGCAACTATCCCATTTCCAAATGTTGCAGGAAGCGCTCCTGCATACACCACCTTAAGCTCACCCGTATCGTTTGTACCGGGCTCGCCTGTGAGCGTAAATGTGGCCGTATCTCCTTGAACTTCAAGGCTATCATCGACAACGGCACCTGATACCTGAATACGTTTTTGATTGTATTGACCTGAACTTGCCTCTTGTATACTGAGCGCCTGTGAGGATTGACCGGTACCAAAAAATGCAACTGCTGCGACCATTATCATAACAATAAGAATGCCAACAGTTATCAAGCGCTTTTTAGCAGAACTATTCATACTACTCCCCCGCTTAATTATTTAAATCTCTATGCGCATCTGCTATAAGATTTAAACCGTGGAGCGTTAAATCTACATCGACTGCATCAAAAATATCACAAACCTGAGCTATTTGCGCCGCAAGGCCACCGGTTGCTATAACAAACACCTTTTCATCGGATTGAGCAGCTAACTCAGTTTTAATTCTCTCAACCATACCACGTATCATAGAAGCCGTCCCCAGCATCACTCCAGATTGCAGCGCTTCTGTGGTGCTTTTTCCTATCACCGATGTAGGCGCTTTAATCTCTATGGATGAAAGTTTTGCAGCATGGCTTACCAGTGCGTTTAGTGAAAGCTCAAGACCTGGCGCAATTGTTCCGCCTAAATAGGCGCACTGTCCTGAGATTACATCTATATTAGTGGCAGTTCCAAAATCAACAATAATAGCTGGTGCGCCGTACTTATCAATTGCAGCAAGTGCATTTACTAAACGATCTGCGCCTATCATCTCGGGTTCGGGATAATCAAAGCTTAGTCTTGGAACATTAAGGTAGGAAGCCTGTATAAGATCGGCCTTAAGCTCTCGCGCAAGGCGTTCATACAAATCATTTAAACGCGGCACAACACACGATAAAACCAAACAATCGATATCTTGAACCGACACCTTATCAAGCTCCATGAGAGTGTGCAGTGAGGCGCGCATTTCGTCAACCGTTATGTCGGCTCGAGTCTTTACGCGCCAATCACCAAGCTTCAAAGCGGTATCTTTATACAGCGCAAAATAGGTCTCAGTGTTGCCAACATCAATTACTAGACGCATATGCTTTCCCTTAAAAAGTGTCATTGCTCCGTTATTTTTAAACAATATAGCATGTAGTAAACTCATTAGTATGGAGCTTTAACGAGGAGGGCATATGGACGAATCATTAGGAAGCATCTTATTGGTTGATGATGAGCAAGCTATTTTGGATTTTGTCTCATACAACTTAAAGCACCAAGGATACAAGGTACTCACCGCTCAAAATGGTGTGGATGCCCTTGCGCTTTTCAAAGCACACTCAGTTGACATGGCAATTTTAGATATCATGCTTCCAGGTATGGACGGCTACGAGATTTGCAGGCGCATACGCCTTACCTCTAATATTCCGGTAATGTTTTTATCAGCGCGCGACACCGAAGTCGATAAGATTGTAGGACTTGAAATTGGTGCCGATGACTATTTAGCAAAGCCTTTCGGAGTTCGCGAGCTTCTAGCTCGAGTAAAAGCACTTTTAAGAAGAAAAAATATTGACACACAAGAATCTCAAAATACTGAAAGTCGCTATCAGGCGAATGGTGTCGTCATTGACAAGCTTGCTCATACCGCTAACTACCTTGGAAAAGCTATTGATTTGACGCCTCGAGAATTTGAGCTTTTGGCCGTCTTAGTAAAGCATGCAGGTAAAGTTTTATCTCGAGAAAAACTTCTGCAAGATGCCTGGGATTGGCAGTATTTAGTAGAGACAAAAACGGTTGATACCCATATAAAAAGACTTCGTGACAAGCTTCGTTTAGCGGGCGGCGATCCAAACGCTATGGTAGAAACGGTACGAGGCTATGGCTATAGGTTTAAGGCCTAGGCTCTATGAATCAAAACCCACACGACCGCCTGAGCCTGCGTTCAATACTGCTCCTATCGCTGTTAGCCATTACCATTTTCACCACGGCAATTGCCGTTATTTTAGTGGTATCAAACATTAACCTATCGCGATACGTAACCGCCTTAATCATTCTGCTCTTATCTCTTGTCGTCATATTCATCGTAGTTATAACAAATAAAATTAGTGAACCTTTTGAAGAGCTCGCAAGGCGTGCGCGAAATTACTCTGAAGGTGAGCTTATTAATAGCTTCAACCTGCAATCAAAAGCATCACGCGAAGCCCTTGAAATTTCTGCCGCATTTAATAGAATTGCGCGAACCATGCATAAAAAGGATGTAAAAGCGCGCGAAGACGACTTGCGCCAGCAAAGATTTCTATCCGACGTATCACACGAGCTTAAAACACCTCTTACCGCAATTAAAGGCACGGCAGAAACCCTGCTCGATAATCCTGACATACCACCTGAAGACGTAGACCATTTTCTAGAAATTATCATTTTAGAATCCGATAGACTCGTGCGACTAGCCAAAGATTTGATAACTATGCAGCGCATGGATGACCTTGCCCGTTCGAGCACACAAAGCATTCTAAGCCCCAAGGTCATGATTAAAGAGGTCGTCGAAAGACTTGAAATTTTGCTTGAAAATCGAAACGTGGGTGTTGAAATTCGTGGAGATGCACCTGATGTCTATATGAACAAGGACGCCTTCGTGCAAATTATGTTCAACTTACTTGAAAACGGCTCACGATATGCTCCGCCCCAAAGTCTTATCAAGATAATGCTTAGCGCCCAAGGAAACATGAGCGTTATTAAAGTCACCGATGAAGGTCCAGGCCTAGGCGACATAGATCCAAGCCTTTTATTCCAAAGATTTTATAAAGCCGACTTCTCGCGTCAAAAACAAGCGGGTGCGGGTGGTACGGGTCTTGGACTTGCGATTGTAAAACAAATCGTAGAAGTATATAAAGGCGATGTGTTTGCATGTAATGAAGAGGGCGCTGGTGCCAGTTTTGTGGTCTCGCTTCCCATAGCAAAGTCAGAAGACAGGGCTCCAAGTCCTGAAAAAGCTCCTCAGAAACCTTAAAGCTCCATACTTACTAATGCCTTGCGAAGCGCCATAGCGATAACTATTGCAACCGCACTTTTTAGTGCATCAAGGACGATAAAAGGCAGGACTGCAAGCCCAAATGCGGCAACAAAACCCATATTCCCTACATACATGAGCTGAATGAGCCCGCAAGCATAGCTCACGATCATGACAATGATAACTGCAAGGATATCACCAGCCATAGGTTTAGCGCGCAAAGATTTAGTATGTGCGCTCGCAAGTGCTAGGCGTGCAAGCGAGCCAAGAGAAGCTGCGAGCACAAAACCCCAGAGAAATCCACCGGTTGGACCCATTAAGCTTGCAAGGCCACCTTTCGCTCCTGCAAAAACAGGAAGGCCAAAGGCCCCCATAAGCAAATAAATTAGCACGGTAAGCGCAGCTTGTTTAGGTGGGAACAAAAGAGCAATAAGTGCAACGAATATGGTTTGTAGCGTAAAAGGAACAGGTCCTAAGGCTACCGTGACCTGAGCACCAAGCGCAAGAAACGCAACTAATAGCGCGCTTTGCACCAGGGCAAGCGTTGAATTTTTAGAAACGTGTGTAACATCTTTTTCTTCAATCTTTCCTTGCATACGCTACCCTTTCTTGCGCAACGACAATGTTCCTGCATGTATTTGAAGTGTTTGCTTGCCATCATAAAGCTCAAGAGCGCCCGATGAATTAAGGCCCCTAAGCAAGCCTGACGCCACTTCTTCACCTACATTATTTCGCAAAACCACCGCTTCATCTTTCCAAATTAAATAGGTATTGTACTTATGATACAGGGAAGAAAACTCTTCTTCAGAAAAACTTTGCTTGTCGATATAGCTCACAAGCGTATCTATAAGTCTTGCCACTAAAACGTTGACGTCATCATACCTTGGGTGTTCAGAAATTTCTTCAAGCGAGATAGGCGCAAGTGCATTGGGATTGTTTTGACGAAAGCTTTGCGCTTCAAGATTTATTCCAACACCACAAATTAAGAGCGCTTGTCCAAACTTTCTATGAGATTCAAGCAAGATACCAGAGACCTTCTTTATTTCGCCGCAGTCGTTGAAGACAAGATCGTTTGGCCATTTTATGCGCAGCTTATCAGAATAAGATGAAAGCACCTCTAAAACCGCAAGGACGCAAGCATACGAAAGTGCCGGCCAGTATTTTTGAGCAAGCTTAGGCTTCAGTGCAAGTGAGAGATATATTCCACCTTTAGGACTTTCCCACACCTTGCCCTGCCTGCCTCTTCCCTTACTTTGATAGCGCGCAAGAGCAACGCTTACATTGCTATCGCTTGCCTGCACCACATCAAAGACAGTATCGTTGGTCGATGTCGTCTCTTCAAGTACACACAGGTGGTCAAGGGTGCTTTTCGTATGCAAAAGGATTTTGCTTGCCGAAAATGTTTCCATAGTTACTTGTAATCGACGACGCTAACAATCTGGCCAAGACGCTTGCTTTTTTCAAGAACTGAAGTTCCCAATATATTCGCAATCATCTCATTCGTTTCTGATTCACTTAAGCGTTGTTCGGAATTTACAATCTCTGCCAAAGGTTCAATAACAAAATCTCGTTCAAAGGCTTTTGGGTGCGGGAGGACAAGCTTGTCTCCAAAATGGCGCTCCCCCTCATAGGCAATAAGATCAATATCAATGCTGCGCGGCCCATTTTTTATCTCACGAACACGCCCTAAGCTGTCTTCAAGACCAAGCAGTCTATCTAATAACACTAATGGACTCAGTTTTGTCGAGACCTTGATCACGGCGTTGGTGAAGTCATCTTGTTCTTCAAGATATGCAGGCGCACTTTTGTATAGGGAAGACTGTGCGAGAAGTTTTGTAAGGGGAAAGGAACTAATTGCTTCAATAGCTTCATAAATCTGGCCGCTCGCCTGATCCTTGTTTGCTCCCAAGGCAATGTAGGCCTCTTTTTCTTCACGATCCAAGAGCATAAGCGCATCATAACTTGCCTTTACGTTATGTACGCGTATGGCATGGGCGCCCTTGTATGCAGCAAGCAAACACTGTGCAGCAGTCACGCCATCACGATCTTGAGCATTCTTTATGCCCGTAAGGTCGCCTTGATAGCGCTTGCGAGAAGGCGCTTCCATAACAGGGTAAGCAAGCTGGGTAAACTCTTCAAATCTGCTTTGAATCTCAAGATCGTGAGCCGTCGTTTTACCAAAACCAGGTCCAGGATCGATCATGATTCTTTGTGGATCTACGCCCTGAGACTCCAAAAGTTTTGCCTGCCCCAAAAGATAGCTTTTTATTTCTGATATGACATCTTCATATTGAGGATTGCGCTGCATGGTTTCGACCTCACCTTGCATATGCATGATGATAAGCCCTGCACTTGTTTGTGCTGCAAGATCCCTCATTTCAGGACTTCTAAAACCTGAAATATCATTGATAATATGCACGCCTGCCTCAAGTGCTTTTTTGGCAACTTGCGCATGACGCGTATCAATACTTAGTAAGGCTCCCGTAGGCAATAAGCCCTCGATAACAGGCATGACCCGCCTGAGCTCTTCCTCAACATCTACCGCGCTTGAACCTGGACGCGTCGATTCCCCACCGATGTCCAAAATATCTGCACCTTCATCAAGCAGCCTTTTTCCCCATGCAATCGCATCTTGCGGATTATTGTGGCTACCTCCATCACTAAAAGAATCGGGGGTTACATTAATAACTCCCATAATTAAACAGCGATTGATTACTACGTTTCTCTCTCCACACATCCATACATGAGGAATAAAGTTATGCGCCATGAAAAGTCGGCTCCTTAGAGGTCAAGATTTATTAATGAAAGATAAGCGATAGTGCTTCTTCACGAGTTTTATGAGTTTCACGAAAACTTCCGCGTACCGCAGATGTCACGGTTGTGGTGCCAGGTTTTTGTACCCCTCGCATCGTCATGCACATATGTTCAGCTTCCACAACAACCATAGCACCAGATGGATTAAGATTTTTCTCAAGCGCTTCAACAATTTGCGTGGTCATGCGTTCTTGCAATTGTGGCCGACGAGCAAACACCTCAACAACGCGAGCTAATTTGGACAGACCGCACACGCGCCCATCTTTACCAGGAATATAGGCAATGTGCACCTTCCCAAAAAAAGGAACCAGATGATGTTCGCACAAAGAATAAAACGGAATATCCTTTACCAGAACCATTTCACGATGCTCAGCATTAAAGAGAACCTTGAAATGCTCTTCAGGAGTCTTATCTAAACCTGCAAAAATCTCTTCACACATACGAGCCACTCTATCAGGCGTTTGTTGCAGACCTTCGCGCTCTAGGTCCTCGCCAATGCCCTCTAAAATCAATCGAACGCCAGCTTTAATTTTTTCTGAATCCATATGTCCTCCAATATCGGAATGTAACTATCTTAATAAGTTACGTGAATCTTATCCATGAGTATTTGCAGCTTCGCTTAATATATGGAATGCTTGCACATAGAGAATAAACAAGCAAAGAACTTTACGATAAGAGAGGTGAACCTTGTCATCGCCAAAGAAAATGATTTCCTGGAATGTAAACGGCATTCGAGCTGTGTTGAAAAAAGACTTCATGGAATTTTTTACGCAAGCATCTCCAGATATTTTTGCTATACAAGAAAGTAAGATCACCGAAGGCTTATTAGATCTGGACACACCTGGTTACCATCAGTATTGGTCATATGCAGATAAAAAAGGATACTCTGGAACCGCAGTGTTCTCAAAAGAAGAGCCATTAGAGGTGCTCCATGGTCTAGGTATTGACGAACATGATCATGAAGGTAGAATTTGTGCCTTAAAATTTGAAAATTTTTGGTTTGTAGATGTCTATACTCCAAATTCTCAAAACCAACTCGCTCGTCTTGACTACCGCATGAGCTGGGATGATGCCTTCAGAGGATTTGTAAGCGAATTAGCCCAAGAAAAACCCGTAATTACCTGTGGCGATTTTAATGTTGCACATAAGGAAATCGACTTAAGACATCCTAAGGCAAATAGAAGGAATGCTGGTTTTACCGATGAAGAGAGAAACAAATTTACAGAGCTTTTAGAGGCTGGATTTATCGATTCTTTTCGATACTTCTATCCTGATCTAGAAGATATGTATTCGTGGTGGTCATACAGAACCCGCGCGCGCGATACCAACGCTGGTTGGCGTATCGATTATTTCTTAGTTTCAGATTGCCTAGAAAACAAACTTAAAGATGCCAAAATTCGTACCGATATATTTGGCTCAGACCACTGTCCTGTTGAACTATTGATTGAGGTTTAATATGTCCTACCCTACTGAAGGTTTAGTAAGAATCGACAATACCGAGGATTTGACTGATGTTGAACCCGACTTTATCTCGCGGTCGAAAATGACACCAAGCTACGCTTCTCAGCTAGCAAGAGCAACGCAAGATTCCGAATACTTTATCGGAACGATTCTGTTTTTGATTATTGGTATCGTTGGATTGCTTATAGGACTCTTTTTAATTGACGGTCTTGAAGGCAACTTTTTTGCTGGTTTTTTCGTTATCTACCTTATATTTCTTGTCTTTGTTTACTTCGATAACCCTCGCCGAAGAGGAAATGTGCTGTACAAGCAATTCAAAAACTTATACGGTGAAAATCTTGAGACAGTATCGACCCTATCGAAAAAATTCGTTAAGCATCGCATCCCTGAAAAAGATATTGAATACTTCTTTGGGGTTGACACCATTATCGCAATGAAACACAAGCACGGAATTTATTCCATACACTCCGATTCAGGTATGAGTATTACCTTTAATGATGCTGGTTTCACCAAGGGCAGCACACAGGCCTTTGAAGATCAGATTAATGAATACATCCAAGCGAATAAAGCAAGAGAAAGACAGGCCTAGCAATTCAATCTGTAACATGGTGCGCCATGCATACCATGCACACTGAAAAAGACCGCTGAACCCTCAAGTTCAACGGTCTTTTTTCTTGTCGAAAACACACTACTGCTTGAATACTAAGTGAATATTAAGCTTAGTCTGGCTTTACCGGCATATCATTTTTGTCATTGTTGTGAGGAAGCGGCGGTAAGATTTTTTCATTACCATCCTCATCCACAACCTTCGTTGTACCGTCAGGTAAAACTAATACCGTTTTATCGGACCCTTCAACTGAGATTTGATAGGATCTGCGAGCTTCAGCTTCAAGACGCTGGGCTTCTTGGGCTACAAGTTCCTCATCTCTTTTTGCCTGCTCAGCCTCTTCAATTGCCTTTTTCTCTTTGAGCTTCGCTTCTTCTACCAAATATTCATCCCATGTATTGTTAAGCAATGCCTCTACAGCTTTGCCCTCAATAGTCTCGCGCTCCAAAAGCACCTTAACCATTAAATCAAGCTGGTCTCGACGTTCGCGCAGAATAGTTTCAGCCTTATCGTGAGCCTCGCGCATCATATCTGAAACTACCTTGTCAATCCTTTCAGCGGTGTCTTGCGAGTAATCCTGACGCTCGGCGTAGTCGCGCCCTAGGAAGACTTCATGTTGTGCCTCACCAAAAACTTGAGTACCAAGCTCCTCGCTCATACCGTAACGCGTAACCATGGAACGCGCGATTTTTGTAGCGCGCTCAAGGTCATTTGATGCGCCAGTCGTAATATCGTCCATTGCAATTTCTTCAGCAACACGACCACCCAAGAAAACTGCTAGAGAATCTAACATTTCCTTTTTTGTGTTTAAGAAACGGTCTTCCTCGGGCATCGAAAGGGTATAGCCTAAAGCTTGTCCACGAGCGATGATTGAAATCTTATGTACGGGATCTGCATGTTCGAGCACATGGCCAACAAGGGCATGACCAGACTCATGATACGCAATCGTTTTCTTCTCTTTTTCTGAAATGATGCGACTTCTGCGCTCAGGACCAGCAACAACACGCTCGATTGCCTCGGACATTTCGTCCATCGTAATTTTTCGCTTACCACGACGAGCTGTGAGAAGTGCTGCCTCGTTCATGAGATTTGCAAGATCAGCACCGGTAAAACCAGGCGTAAGTTTTGCAAGATTTGAAAAATCTACATCGCTGTCCAAAGGCTTATTGGCTGCATGAACGCGCAAGATTTGCTCACGTCCCTTAACATCAGGACGATCAACCGTAACTTGTCTATCAAAACGACCAGGACGCAAGAGCGCTGGATCTAAAATATCAGGACGGTTTGTTGCAGCAATTAAGATGACTGAATCGTTTTCGTCAAATCCGTCCATCTCAACTAAGAGTTGGTTCAAGGTTTGTTCACGTTCATCGTGTCCACCACCAAGACCTGCGCCTCTTTGGCGTCCAACTGCATCGATTTCATCAATAAAAATTATTGCGGGGGCTGCAGCCTTGGCTTGTTCAAATAAATCACGAACGCGCGAAGCTCCAACACCAACAAACATTTCAACGAAGTCCGAGCCTGAAATTGAGAAAAATGGTACCCCAGCTTCACCTGCAACTGCTTTAGCAAGAAGCGTTTTACCTGTTCCTGGAGGGCCTACCAATAAAACACCACGAGGAATCTTTGCTCCAAGCTTTTGGAATTTATCGGGATTAGCTAAAAAGTCTCGAATTTCTTCAAGCTCATCGACCGCTTCATCAATACCAGCAACATCATTGAAATGAACCTTAGGTCGATCTTGACGGGCTTGTTTTGCCTTAGATTTTCCAAATTGCATCGTTTTTGAGCCTGGACCTTGCATGGAATTCATGAAATAGAACATCATTCCAATTAAGAGCAGGATTGGAACAAAGGACATGAGGAGCGAGACCCAAATACCGTTCGAGCTTATATCAACCTTATAGGTTACTTCAGGATGTTTTTGCATCGTTTCCGCTAAGTTGTCGCTACCAACCCAGGTAGACGTAAAGTCCTTAAGTTTTTCTTTATCGCCTTTTTCAGCCTCGTTTTCCCAGTACTTACCTTTCATCGTGCCGCGCGAAGCGCTGTAGGTGACCTCGCTTACACGATTTTCCTGGAGTGCTGTAGTAAATTCAGAGGTTGCAAGTTCTTTTGTTTCTCCATTGAGGGTATTAAATTGCATAAAGATTATTGCAATCAATGCGAGTGCAATAACTGCATACAAGATGAGTGAGCGCGGGTTTTTTAGAGGCCCCTTGCTCGTAGGCTTATTATTGTCGTCCACACATACTCCTTTTACTATCTCGATTAAGTGGGACCTTATTCATACATTTCAGGTTTTAAAATACCAATATAAGGTAATTGTCGATAGTCCTCAGCAAAATCTAAACCATAGCCAACTACAAATTCATCAGGACAGGAAAATCCAACGTAGTCGGGTTTAAGGTCAGTTTCTTGTTTACCCTCTTTGTGTAAGAGTGCAACCATCTTAAGAGATGCAGGATTTCTTGAGGCCAAATTCCTCATAAGATAGGTAAGCGTAAGACCTGAATCTAAGACATCTTCAACAATTAAAACGTCTCTGTTTTCAATTGAAGTACTTAAATCCTTAATAATTCTTACAACTCCAGAAGTTTGAGCTCCCGAACCGTAGCTTGACACTGCCATAAAATCCACTTCACTTGGAATGTTAATAGCACGCATAAGATCGGCAGTAAAGATAAAAGCACCGCGAAGCACTGCCACTAATAATGGCTTTTTACCTGCGTAATCCTT
>JAUNLE010000009.1 GCA_030532415.1 Coriobacteriia bacterium
CATTTATAAAGGAGCCTGTTCAGGTGGTAGCAGTTTTAATGCATGCCACATACGCTGCTTTTCGTAACTATCGTCAAGTGACTTGGCAAAACCGCTTAAGTTAAGCACACGTCTGCCCAAACACTCATACAGCTGTCCAAAATTAAAGCTTTCCATCTCAAAGGCTTGAGCGAGCACCTTACTCGATTCAGTATCCAAGCTCACAATACTAATGGGATCGATTACTTCTACCGAAAGTCTAATAAGCTCGCGAGGGAGCAACACTGCTTTTTTCTCAGAATGTATTTCAGTCAGCGAAACAGAGGATAAAATACTGTAGGCCTTATCTAAATATCCAAGTGCCGACAGCGATTTTTCAAGCGCATCAAGCGCATGAGGGTCAATGAGCTGAGTTTCATCAAATGAATCTTTCGCAAAATTGGCTATAAACAAGACTTCACTTGGTATATTTCCGTCTAAAAGCACGCCGGTATCGCGCAAATCATCAAGCTCTTGCTGTAGTTGTTCTACATATGCTTGTGCGCGTTTTTTATCACTTGTTGCCATGTGCTGTGTGCTCCTTAGCTTTTGGATACTATTACTATAGCGAAATTTTTCACCTATGAGTTAAGGATGGGGCATGCCTTACAAGAAACTGCCTAAGATATCGTTTCATCTGCATCTTGTAAACTTGTGCTTTGCACTGTGCCTAGTTTTCTTTTTCTCTTTTGTCGCCCACAGCTTTTTTGCTTTGAATGCGTATGCAGCAAGCACTCAAGAGGCTTCAAGTGATGCCTGGCTTTTGTCGAAGGTCAAAAACCCCGACAACATATTAGTAAGCTTTGAGCCTAAGCCTTTTATGAGCACCGAAGAAGCATTTTCAGCTGAAATTAGTTTAAACGCACTTGGAGGCGATGAAGAACTATTTGTTCGCCTTGAGCTTAAAGACAGCTCGGGTGTACTGCTTGCATCAAGCGAGCGCAGCTTAAGTGCCTCTCAAAAAAATGCAGATGGCAGCGCACACCTTCGCTTACCTTTGATAAACAGCACGCCTGATCCAGCGCAAAAAGGTACTTCTAACATACTAAACAAGCCAAAGCCTGGCTTTTATTCACTTGAGCTACAGATAGAACTTACGAATAAACAAGCAGGCAGGCAGCAGACTAAAGATAATATAGTTTATAGCTCGAGTCATGCGCTGTACATATACGACGATGCTCAAGATCCGCTTGCAAGTGCCTTAGTCTTAGAAGTAGAAGTCCCACCCTTGCTTGGTCAAAACCAAATGCCTAACTTGGATTTGATTCAGGACTTTGAAATGCTTGCTCGTCAGCTTTCTGAACTTATCTATCACCTTAACCAAAGTGAAGAAATGAAACTCACCTTGTCACTTCCCTATGTCACCTTAAAAGACTGGACTATGCTTGCTAATCTAGGCAAAGTCCCTTCTCCGCTCGATCTAAACCAGCAGCTTGTGTATAAAAATCTCATCGAGCAAGTTCACCAGGCCTATGAATCAGGAAAGCTTGACTTCGCTTTTTTGGGATACTCAAATCCGCCCCTTGCCCTCTTGTATGACCAGGCCGATGAAGATTTTGCTGCACTACAAATAAATCCTCAAACCTTTGATGACAATCGAGTTGCGCTGGACTTTGAAGGAAAACCCGTGTATGCGGCTGTGCAGTCCGATTTATCTAAAGAAACGGCTGCCCTTCTCAAGAAAAACAAGATCAACACGATCCTTGCAAGTGCCTCGCAGCTTGATTATGGAGGCAGTGGCGCCGACTTCATGAGCGCAAAAGCGCAGGTTGATGGGCTTGAAGGAGTGACCTTCTTGCAAAGTTACCCTGACCTTCGCGCCGACTTTCTTCCAAGTGCGCCGGGAAGTTCTTACCAAAAGGTTTTTGAGACCTATCTAAAACAAGCTTGTGAAAATGACGAGCTGGCTCAAAGGGCTCAAGAGAATTTACCTGCCCTTATCATGCGCTTTAACATCAACGGAAGTAAGAATGATTTTATAGCACTCAAAAATATAATCATGCAGGCAGAAGCGCTCCCTTGGATACGCATCGAGAGCCTAGACGAAGTTTCTTCTCTTATGAAAGAGCATCCGGCAAAGCTTACCTTTACGCTTGACGATTTTACTTCCGCTTCTAATTCACAGTATTACCTTTTGCAAGAAGATGCGCTTGCAAAATTAAACGACTTTAAATCTGCAAGCAGCGAAAGTACTGCCAACAAAGACCTGATAAGACAATATGAAGCAGATATTTTACAAGCTCAATCAAGATCCTTTGATAAGCTTGGCTCGATTGGACATTCCAAGCGCTTAGCACTCCTTCAAAATGTGACCAATGGCATTCATGCAATCTTTGCAAGTCTTACGATTAGCACGAATTTTCAACAACTGAAGTCTGCCCAAGGTAGTGTTCCTATTAAGGTAACTTCGAAAGAAGGCTATGAGCTTAATTTGCTCTTGCGCGCGCAAAGCAACGACACGCTTGAGATTAGCAAGGATGAATTTATTGAAGGCGTGGCTATAAGCACGAAGGCAGGAGCCAATTACACCTTAGTACCCATACGCGTTACGAAAACAAACGTACCCCACCATGAGGTAAAAGTCACAATTTTAGCAGGTACGACCGAAGTGCTTAGCGAGACGATACGATTTGACACCTTGCGCATTGATATTATCCTCGCGCTTGTTTCGATTGCCCTCGTATTTATTGCGTTAATAATGTATATGCGAACGCAATTAAGACAGTCACGTGTTACGCTTGCATTACCTAAAAATCCTCAGGAACACGATATTGAGGATCTTGCCTCAAACCTCTTTGAGGATCGAGTGATGAGCGAGGCAGACGATCCAGAATCACTCAAATTCTGTGGTGATGGAATTGATCCCGAGGAACGTGAACCCGTAAGTAGTGCACCTGATAAAAAATAGCACCCAAGGTGCTTTGGAGTTTATTTATGGCGATAGCTAAAAGCGATGGCTTTATATACGTACTTGACACTAATGCGATTCTTACCGACGCAAACGTTTTAGATACCTATGGCGACAAATACATTGCCCTTCCCGATACTGTTTTATCAGAGATTGATAAGATCAAGCTCGGACGCGCCGATGCAGACACCCGTTTTAATGGTCGCGAATTTTCTCGTATGCTCTTTGAACTTTCAGAAGGAAAGTCCCTTATCAATGGAGTAAGCCTTCCTCAAGGTGGAGAACTACACGTGCTTACCTTTGATGTGCGCCAAAATATGCCAGAAGGGCTTTCGTCGAAAAGTCCTGATGACCGCATCGTGGCCCAAGCAATTCGTCTGCAAAAACTCGAAAAGAGCATTGGTGGACAAGCTCGCACCGTATTGCTGGTGACTTCTGATTTAAACATGCTTCTTAAGGCACAGTCTTATGGACTAGCTGTTTTGCAACATGAAGACAATATGAACGCTTCTTTCTCAAAGAAATATATTGTCAAGCCTTTTCAAAAGTACAAGACGCCGCTCACTATATTGACGATTGCCCTTGCGATATTTTTAGCCACGATTTTTTCGCTCACACGCCTTTCTTCTAACCAAGCAAGCCCGTCAACTGCGCTTACTTCTTTGCCAAGCGAATACCGAAACTTTGTAAACGAAAACCAGGCGACCATCGTTGATGCGCTCTTGCTCTTGCAAACACAACCCAATAACACAGCAGCACTTTCAACGGTGGGTAACGCCTACTTTAACTTGTATCAAGAAAAAGTGACTGAAGACCCTGCAGCATCGGTAACCTTTGCCGAGCGAGGAACTGAGTACTTCAGCCGAAAGCTTGAGCAACAACCGCAAGACATTGACAGCCTTGCGAAACTAGGTATTTTATTCTTCTACACGGGAGACACCGACAAAGCAATTAGCACGCTTACCGACGCTTTATCCATTGATTCTCGCGATGTGCCCTCAAACTATTACCTTGCCATTATTTATCTACAGGGACGACGTGATTTAGAACAGTCGAAGCAGCTCTTTGAAAATGTTATAGGCTTTGCAGGAAATCGAGAAGACCTTGTTCAGTACGTACAGTCATCTAAAAACTACATCAAACAGATTGATAATGAGCAGCAAAGACTTGGAAATCCTACGCAAGATGGAATCGAGCTATAATAACTTGAACCAATAAGGAAGGGGTCAATCTATGTGCACTAATGGCGTTAATACCAACCAACTTAAGGCTAATGTTGAGCAAATCGACGAGGTCATTGCACTTTCTCGTCGCTGGACACACCGCGCTTATCACCTAGCAGACGATGCACAATTTGAGCGCTCAAGCAAAAAACTTGCCGAGATTCAGGCGCTTTTAGATGAGGTTCGCTCACAGTTTGACGAACTTGAAGATTTAATTGACAAAGATGACGCGGAATTTTCAAGCGGAACTGTAAATCTCGTTTAATTCTGCATGATTGCTCGCGATATATATATTACTGGCATAGTCCAAGGCGTCGGCATGCGCCCAAGCATTATGCGCGTGGCACTGAAGCACGACATTGCTGGCTGGGTGCTTAATTCTTTGGGCGGCGTACACATTCATGCCTTGGCTGCGCCATCAGTTCTTGACGATTTTGAACAAGAGCTTCAGGAGAATTTTCCTGTTCAGGCTCGAATCGAAAGCTACACGAGCATTGCTGGACTTATCGAAGCAGAAGACAAACTTGATGAGTTTTTCATCAAGTCATCTGATGCGCAAGAGGAAAGTCCTAGTTTTGTTTCTCCCGACATTGCAACTTGTAATGCCTGCGAACAAGAGCTATTTGACCCCAAGAATCGGCGCTATCACTATCCTTTTATAAACTGCACAGACTGCGGACCGCGCTACAGTGTTATTGATTCACTTCCCTACGATAGGGCAAACACTTCGATGGCTAGCTTTGAGATGTGTGATGAGTGTCAAGCAGAATACGATTCATACCACTCTCGTCGTCACCACGCCCAGCCCAATGCTTGTTTTATCTGTGGTCCTCAAATTTCGTTAAGAATCAAAGATGTCTGCCTTGACGTTCAAGGGCAAAGCTTAGAGGAGCGCCGGCAATCGAGCGACGAGCTTATCGAGCAGGCAGCACAGCTTATTTGTCAAGGTAACATTCTTGCGATCAAGGGACTTGGCGGCTATCACCTAGCTTGCGATGCCACAAATGAGCAGGCAGTAGCAGAGCTGCGCACACGCAAACATCGTTTTGGTAAGGCGCTTGCAGTTATGATGCCAAATCTAAGCACGGCTCAGTCGGTGTGTGATATTCAAGCAAAAGAGGCAGAACTTTTGAGCGCAAGTATTCGACCCATCGTGCTTTGCCGTATCAAAGACCTTGACTCAGGTGCTAAAAAAGCCGGTAAAGCCAGCTTAATTGCGCCAAACGTATATCAAGACCTAGTCGAACTTGGCATCATGCTTCCCTACACCCCGCTTCACCACCTCCTTTTAGCCTCTGTTAAAAGACCACTTGTGATGACAAGTGCAAACTTAAGCGAGGAGCCTTTAGTAAAAGATGATGACGAAGCCTTGCGCGAGCTTGCGCACCTTGCCGATGCCTTTCTCATGCACAATCGTCCTATTTTGCAGCGTATTGATGATTCAGTAGTGCGTGTGCTTGGGGATACAGTCCAGCTTATACGCCGTGCTCGAGGCTATGCGCCAGCGCCTTTGAAGCTTCCTAAGTATTTAGATAAGAATGCCCAGATCCTTGCAGCAGGGCCCGAACAAAAGCATAGTTTCGCACTTTCAAGGCACAACATTGCCTTTGTGAGTGAGCATATAGGCGATATGGAGAACAGAAAAACGCTTGACGCCTTCTCCGAACGCCTTGAAGGCTATGAGCGCATTTTGCGATATAAGCCCACACACATTGCTGTTGATTCTCATCCCGAATACATATCGACTAAATATGCCCGAGAGCTAGCGGCACAAGACAAGCTTCCCCTTATAGAAGTGCAACATCATCGGGCGCACATTGCAAGTGTGCTTGCAGAACACGCCGTAAGCGATACGTGTTTTGGAATTGCCCTGGACGGCACGGGGCTAGGCGACGACCAAAAGCTTTGGGGTGGAGAGATTTTTGTCGGGGATTATAAGGATCTAAAGCGTGTTGGCCACTTGAGCTACCTTAAGCTTGCGGGTGGGCAAGCTGCAATAAAAAATCCTTGGCGCATAGCGCTTGGCGCCCTGAAAGACTTTGATTTGCTCGCTCATCCAGGTGCAGCACAATTCATGGCAAGCTTAGATGCACAGGAAAGTTCTCTCGTTCAACGTATGATCGACAAAGGAATCAATACTGCATATGCTTCTTCGGCAGGACGCCTCCTTGATTCGCTTAGCGCTCTTATAGGCCTGTGCCCACAGGCACGTTACGAGGGGGAGGCGGCAATCGTGCTTGAAGCGTGCGCACATCGCCTGGACCATAAAACGCAAAGCTTGGAGCTTAAAGCGCGAAGCTATCTTCCCTATACCTTAAGCTTAAGTGAGGAAGGCGAGCTTAATTCATATCCCATGTTTAAGGCTTGCCTTGATGACCTTGCACGCAATGTGCGCCCACAGCTTATAAGCTGGCGTATACACCATGCACTTATTCATTCTTTTATCGAAGCACTCAAGCCCCTATCAAAGCGCTACAATACTACAATAGTTGCATTGAGCGGCGGTTGTTTTATGAACAGAATTTTGGCCGAAGGCTTTAAGGATGAATTAACTAAGCGCGGCTATACGGTACTGAGCAATCAAAACCTGCCGCCCAATGACGGATGTATTTCATATGGCCAACTTGCCTATGCACTCACTCGTATCTGAAAGGTAAGCGATATGTGTTTAGCTGTTCCAGCAAAAGTTGTTGATATTCAAGAAAGTGGTATTGCAAGAGTAAACGTTTTAGGTCTTGAGCGTGACGTTGCAACCATGCTTACACCCCAGCTTAAGGTGGGCGACTATGTCTTGGTGCACGCAGGATTCACCCTTGAAATCGTAAGTGAAGAAGCTGCTCAAGAAACCTATGATTTACTCAAAGAATTCCCCGAACTCTTAGGTGACAACAACCCTGAAATTACCCACATGGCATAATTTGTCACGGTTTTTTAAGCCTTAAGAGCTTAGATACCTGTTTGAGTTTAGACACAGCAATCGGAGCAAAACACATGGATTTATCTATTTTTGCAAACCCTGATCTTACAAAAGCAGAACTTTCACGTATTAAAGAGCGGGCGGCAGATACAAACATTACCTTGATGGAGGTTTGTGGTACTCATACGGTATCGATAGCGCGCTACGGTTTTAGAACGCTCCTTCCCCATAATATTAAGCTGCTTTCAGGGCCTGGCTGTCCGGTTTGCGTAAGTGCAAATGAAGATATTGATACTGCAATCGCGCTTGCCAAACGCGAAAAAACTATCGTGTGCACCTTTGGCGACATGATGAGAGTCCCTGGCTCTTCAAGTTCACTTGCACAAGAAAAGGCAGGCGGAGCCGACGTGCGCGTAGTATACAGCCCCCTTGATGCCTTAGCTGTTGCGAAAGAAAATCCCACTTACGATGTAGTATTTATTGGAGTGGGCTTTGAGACAACCGCCCCTGTTGTGGCTGGAGCTGCCCTGCAAGCACAGCAAGCAGGGCTGGAAAATTTAAGCGTTCTAGCTATTCATAAAACAATGCCCGGTGCCTTAGAGGCGCTCGTCAATGATCCTAACCTTAAGATTGACGGCCTTATTCTTCCTGGTCACGTTTCGGTGGTTACGGGCATTAAGCCCTTTGAATTTTTAGCTGAAAAGTACCAGATACCTGGTGTAATTACAGGATTTGAGCCACTCGACATTTTAACGGGCATCTATGACCTAGTCGATATGGTAATCGATAAAAAGCCTGCAATTAAAAACGCCTATCCTCGAGGTGTAAGAGATGAGGGAAACAAGCACGCACAGGCCCTTATAGAGCAAGTCTTTGAACCTTGCGATGTTCAATGGAGAGGGCTTGGCTTGATTCCTCAATCAGGGCTTTGTTTTAGGCCTGAATTTGCCCACCTTGACGCTCGCAGACGACTCGATTTTGAAGTGGAAGCAACAAGAGAACATAAAGGATGCAAGTGCGGAGAAGTTTTGAAAGGCCAAATGAGGCCAGAAGCGTGCGCGCTCTTTGATAAAAAATGCTCCCCACAAAACCCAATTGGCCCGTGCATGGTTTCTTCTGAAGGATCATGTTCGGCTGCGTATCGATATAGAACGATTTCGTAAAAGGAAGCTTATGTCTCATACAGACCGCGTTTTGCTTGCCCATGGTTCGGGCGGCGTTATGATGAAAAATTTAATTGATGAAGTTTTTTACGAAGGCTATGGCAGCGACCTCCTTCTTACCGGTGATGATGCTGCGGTTTTGCAGTCGGATGCCTTAAAAGAAGGCCGCCTGGCATTTTCAACCGACTCCTTTGTTGTATCTCCCCAATTTTTCCCTGGTGGAAATATTGGACGTTTGGCCGTATGCGGAACAGTAAATGATGTGGCAACGGCAGGCGCCACTCCCTTGTACTTGTCGATTGGAATGATTTTAGAAGAGGGTTTTGAGCTCGAAAGCCTGAAAGAAATTGTGAAAACCATCAAAGAAACTGCACTTGAGGCTGGTGTGAGCATTGTTACCGGAGACACGAAAGTGGTCGAGCGTGGCAAGGCAGATAAGATCTACATCAACACCTCGGGAATTGGAGTTATACCGAAAGGTGTTGAAGTTTCAGGTCACCGAATTGCACCAGGAGACAAAATCTTGGTATCGGGCACCTTGGGCGATCACGGAATCGCAATCATTTCCCAGCGCGAAGGTTTAAGTTTTAGCACTACCATTCAATCGGATGCCGCTCCCCTGAACCACCTTATAAGCGATGTGTTAAAGGCTGTTCCACAAGCAAAGGCATTTCGCGACCCTACCCGCGGAGGTCTTGCCTCGACGCTCAACGAATTTGCTGAGCAAAGCGGCTGCGACATAGTAGTTGAAGAGGCGGCAGTTCCCGTAAAGGCCGAAGTTAAAGCTGCCTGTGACATGCTTGGCTACGACATTTTCCAGGTAGCAAATGAAGGAAAGATGGTGATTGTGGTCCCACCTGAAGATGCGAAAGCCGCCCTTAGCGCCCTTCACGCAAATCCACTTGGTAAAGATGCGGCCATTATTGGAGAAGTAAAAAGCCCTCGTAAAACGGAAAAACCGCTGGTTTCGCTTAAAACTCCTTTCGGATCAGAAAGAGTCTTAGATATGTTAGTTGGAGAACAACTCCCAAGAATTTGCTAAGAACTTGTGTATCAATTGTTTTAATTAAAATTTTTGGGTATGAGTATTCAAGTCACAAAAAAAGACTTTTATGGTTACACGCAGCAATGGCTGTATTGAAAGGAGCATTACATAATGCCAGACAAATTAACTTCAGCAGATTTTGATGAAAAGGTTTTAAAATCTGACAAACCTTATCTTGTAGATTTTTGGGCTTCATGGTGTGGTCCTTGTCGTTCACTTGGTCCTGTTATTGAAGAAATTGCACAAGAGAACTCTGATCGTTTTGGCGTAGGTAAAGTAAACGTTGAAGAGAACCAAGATCTTGCAGCTAAATACCACGTACTTTCAATTCCAACAATGATTTTATTTAAAGGTGGTCAACCAGTTGCAACTATGGTTGGTGCTGCACCAAAGGCATCTATCATGCAACAAGTTGAAGAACATCTTTAATTTTTAACAATACAAGTTTGTAAGATGTTTGAGGTGGGCAGACATAAAGTTCTGTCCACTTTTTTATTGCTCAACTACCCTAGCTTTCAATTCGCTTAGTTTCACATCCGCCTAGCTTGAAAGTTGCAAGTTTATTTCAAAAAAACGTGTGCATATAAGCTCTGCTAAACTATGAGCTGTAAAAATTTGCTAAAAGAAGGAAAATTTGTCCAGAAAACGACTACAGGCTCGAGAATTAAGAACCCTCCAAGAGCTTATTGACAAGCGCCTTGCATCTCGAATAGCACAAAAAGATGCTACGCTCTACGACTTTACCGATGACGCCTTTTGGCATGCCCAACATTTTATGGGATGGACAGATCTTGCTTCAAACCCACCTTATGAGCCACAAGCGCTTATGGATTTTGCTCAGGAAGTTCACCAAGACGGAATTGAGCAGGTCGTTTTAATAGGTGAAGGCGGTTCATCTCAAGCGCCCTTAACGATTGCTCG
This sequence comes from Coriobacteriia bacterium, assembly GCA_030532415.1. Classification (GTDB taxonomy): domain Bacteria; phylum Actinomycetota; class Coriobacteriia; order Coriobacteriales; family JAEZZM01; genus JAUNLE01. The sequence goes on from JAUNLE010000009.1 coordinate 10,196, forward strand.
AATTTTCGAGCATTTCTCCCACACACTTCCCTTAACGATTCTCGATTCACTTTCTCCTTTGTACGTACAAAGCCATATGAAGGATATCGATATTGCTAAAGCCATCGTTATCATTTCGTCTAAGTCGGGTACTACGCTTGAAACAAGGTCTTTAGCTCGAGTTATCTGGGATTATGCAAAATCAGTCTTGGGAGAAGCCGAAGCTGCAAAGCACTTTGTCGTGATTACCGACCCAGGATCGCGTATGCAAAAACTTGCAGAAGACCTTAATTTTCGTGCCGTCTTTTTAGGGCAAGCAAATGTTGGTGGACGTTTTTCAGCCTTAAGCGTGTTTGGACTTGTGCCCGCAGCGCTCATAGGTGTCGATCTTGTGTCCTTTGTGAATCGAGCCAAAAAAGCCGAAGAACGCTATGCGCAAGATTCTCACGATAACGAAGCGCTTAAACTTGCCGCTTTTCTGCATAGCTATGCGAATATCTCGGTTGGTTTCACCTTCAGTATTTTTGGACCAAAACCCGTGAGAAGCTTTGGTTTGTGGATAGAACAAATGGTTGCGGAGTCTTTGGGGAAACACGGTAAGGGAATTGTGCCACACATCGAGGTTGATCCGGCGCTCTTGCGTGAACCGCAAGCACACAGGCCAGTTATTGTGTATGACATTGCGCATGAAGAGCCCGCAAAGTTAAGCGCCTTAAGCGATAATTTTCCCTTCATGCACTTCGAAATTACCGAAGCAAACGATATAGCAGACTATTTTTTACAATGGGAGTTTGCTACATCTGCGCTTGGCTACCTGATAAAAATTAATCCTTTTAGTCAGCCAAATGTCGCAGAAGCGAAAACAAATTCTTCACGTGCACTTCATGGACTCCTGCCCTCTTCGGCAAAGGTACTAGATGAAGGCTGGCTTATTGGAGAAGCGTCAAATTACTTCTTCGACACCCAGGCAAGCTCGGGACACGAGCTCTTAAAGAATCTCTTTGCCTCTGCTGAAAAGGGAGATTGGCTATCAATCAACGCATTTCTACCATTTTTTGGAGTGCGAAGAGAGCCGCTTGAAAGAATGCGCCATGAAATATCTGAGGTTTTAAAGATTCCAGTGTCTTTGCAAATTGGCCCACGTTTTCTGCATTCAACCGGACAACTTCACAAGGGTGGTCCCAACAACGGCTTGTTCATCACCTTATCTGCAGGAGAAGATGATGACTTTTTAGTGCCTGGAGAATCCCATTCGCTCTCTGACATTATGATTGCACAATCCAAAGGCGACCTATATACCTTAAGTGAGCGTGGTCGCAGGGCAGTTCATTTGCATTTAAGCAACAACCATCCTGATACGCTTGACTGCCTTGCTCATATCGTCGCAGAAGCGCTCAAGGAAGCGTAAGTCCTCTTATATTCTTTTTTCATCAAGCCTTACGAGGGCAAAATATACGACTTCATCGTGGTTGACAATAAGTCTTGCTACGGTGTGCCCATAACTTGAGCGCGAGCGACTACAAGACCCGGGATTAATCAAAAGCGTCTTGCCATACTCGCTTTGTGAATCGATGTATTCAAAGTGAGGGCGATGCGTATGGCCAAAGACAATTACGTCTTGGTCGTATGGTCCAATATCGCTTGGTTTATGTATTAATTTAAAGCGCAAATTCCCTGCTTTAAACACATCGAAGAAACCTATAGCAGGACCGTATTCGCCCACATAATCGTTGTTACCAAGCACAGCTCTAAGCGGAGCGATAGTTTCGAGCTCATCAATAATTTCCTGCCCGACAATATCGCCTGCATGCAGTATAAGCTCGCTATGTTCAAGCGCCTTATAAGCCTGGGCGCTAAGCTTGCCGTGAGTATCTGCAATAAGTCCAAGTTTTATGCCTTCATATTCTGGCCACGCTTCATCCGGAGCTATTTCCAGTATATGATTCGGGTCAATGTGTTCAGATAAGTTCATCTACGTTTATAAACCTAAAGCTTTTTTAATTGATGAAACACGACGGCGCGATACAGGAATTTTGTCCTCTTCGCCTCGAAGTGTTAACAACAAGGTGCTTCCTGAAACAGGCTCGACCTCAATCACATAAGCAAGATTCACAAGGTAACGTCGATGAGCCCTGAAAAAGCCTTGACTTCCTAAACGGTTTTCAAGCTGGGCTAGCGAAATGGTTGAAAGATAACGATCATCTTCGGTAAAGATATATGAATAGTCATCCTTTGCCATTACATAATGAATCTTTTCAGTGTTAATCAGGATTTTCTTACCGTTTTTTTCTACCGGAATTCTTTCGTTCGAAGTGAGCTTATGCAGAGCGCTAAAATGTTGGTTTACCTTGATAAGCGCCTGTTTTAAACGCTCAGTTTCTACCGGTTTTACCAGATAATCAATGGCGTTTACTCCAAACGCATCGGCTGCATATTCACTATAGGCAGTTACAAAAACCACAGCAGGTGGGTTTTTAAGCTTATCAAGCGCATCGGCAAACTGCATACCATTGACTTCAGGCATATTTACGTCGAGAAAAATTAAATCAATGTGCACATCTTTAAGTTTTTCGATAGCTTCGCGTACACTCGAAGCTTCTGCTGCGACCTCTGCAAGACCAACTTCGTCTAAGAGATAGGCAAGTTCTGATCTTGCTGGTGCTTCATCGTCTACAACCATAGCTCTAAGCATCTTGAGTATCCTCTCCTTGCTGCTCGGCGGCACCACCCAAATGGAGCGTTGTCACCGTCCCCTCGTTCGGCTCGGAACGCACTACCATACTCGAATCTGAATCGAAGTATCCCCTTAAGCGTCCTGCCACATTCTTCAGTGCAATACCGGTACCCTTTTCGTTTGGTTTGGTCTTACCCAGCGCTTTCAATTGCGCTTCATTCATTCCAATACCATCATCTGCAACCGATATTACAACATCTTCACCGTCTTTGTAGACTTTAATTTGAATCGTAAGCGGCACGCCGTCACGCATTCCATGCTGAATAGAGTTTTCTATTATAGGTTGTATTATAAACGATGGAACTAAGGTTTCCTCGAATTCAGGGTCAATATCGGTTTTTACGACAATCTTATCCTCCCCAAAACGAGCCTTTTCAAAGGTTACGTAGCGCATCGTCTGCACAATTTCTCGAGAAAGCGGTATTGCAGTCTCGGAGTTTTCGAGCGTTTGTCTATAAAACTGGGCAAATTCGCGCAAGAGCTCGCGTGCACGCTTGGGGTCGGTACGAATGAGCGAGGCAATCGTATTGATGGTGTTAAACAAAAAATGTGGATTAATCTGCGACTGCAAAGCTCGAAGTTCTGCTCGTGTTGCAAGTTCAGACTGGCGATCAAGCTCGCTTAAAGAAAGTTGTGTAGACAAAAGTTCTGATAAGCCGCGCACGATTGCAATTTGAGTCTTGTCAACCAGAGGGCGCGCACTGTAATAAAACTTTAAGGTTCCAACTGAATTGTCGCGAATAACTAAAGGAGTGATGACCACCGCTTCTACTCGAAAGCCAATTTGCTCTGAAAGCTGGGCAAGCGTTTGGGAGTTCGTAATAATCATCATTTCGCGCGTTTGCAAAACATGGTGAATTTCTTTGGTCATCAAGGGTTTACCCGTTACCAGATTCGGGACTTTATTTCCCGTAAAACCAAGGTGCGTTTGGGTGTCGGTAATGGATATTGCCCGTGCCTGCGATGAGGGAAGTAAGATGTCACAAACCGCTTGAGCTGAATCGGAATCCAAACCAGAGCGCATATGTTCCAAGGTTTGAGATGCAAACTTAAGTGTTTTAGAAATTTGTGTTGCCCGTACTTGATCAGGTGAAAGTGTTGAGCGAATGACCACAAAAGCTATGATAACCAAGCCAATAGCAGCAACACCAGGATAAATAATTGCCGCACCTGAAAGTAAACCCCACACCAAGGTCATCACTAAGATAGCAACTATCGTAGTGAGGATTGTTTCGCTCATCCCATATTTACGGTAATCCATAGAAACTTCCATACCCTTTATAGTTAGAGTAGTTCATTTATTGCAAGTGCAACTCCAGCGAGCATCAAGACTATGGCAAAGGCGATGGTAAGTCCTCTGTTTGAGACCTTCTTTACGATAAGAGAGCCCAACTTTGCACCCGGTATTGAACCTATGATAAAAGAGATTCCGAGCAAATAATCGATATTTCCATAAAAGGCGTGTGTTATGACGCCAGGAAGACCAAGAATTACAATGGCGACCAAGGAAGTAGCCGATGCCTCTTTGATATTCATCCCCAAAAGGTAGCTTAAGAGTGGAACGACAATGAATCCGCCTCCAAGTCCCAAATATCCTGAGAAAACGCCAATAAATAAACCAAGAGCAGCAACGGCAAGATACTGGTATTGAGCTGGTATTTTATTAGTATTCCTATAGTTGTCACCCTTATCACCAAGGCGTTTGGCATCCAAAATTTGTTTGACTGCCGTAAACACAATAACAACAGCCGTGATAACCATGGCATATATTCCTGGAAGACTTGAACCCAAGCTTGCACCTAAAGGCGAGGTTAGAGCACCTGCAACACCAATAACTGCCCCAACTTTATAGTTAGTATTGCCCTCCTTATGGCGCGAAATTACACCCGTTACCGAAGTGGGAAAAATTGCAAAAAGAGAAGTTGCCGAAGACACGACTGCTGTCCGACTGAAGATTAAGCGGATGATAGGAATCATGACCACGCCTCCGCCAATACCAAAAAGCGCAGATAAAATGCCGACGATTACACCGGTGGCAATCGTGGCAAGAAAGGTAAGCAGTGTGGCAGTAGAAATCATGACTTGACTAACAACTCTTTTCTCTTATCAAACATCAAGCAGGGCTTTTCGTAAGGTATTCTTGCAGCTCCTCGTTTTCCCAAAGCAAACGAATGATGTCAGGCCAAAGCTCCTGAAATTCAAGGTATTTAGCAGTATTTTCTTCTGCATAACTTTGTGCTTTTTGAATTCCATGAAGGAAAATATCAAAATAAGCAGCTTTTTCATCAGTTCCAAGAGCACGGCGAAGTGCTGTTGACTTTATGCGTCCAAAAAGCTCGTCTCCAAGCCACTTACCTGGATAGGGCAAGAGCGATTCTGGGCTTACTGGAATTAAATCAATCTTAGAATTTGCGTACTCAAGTTTTTTATACTCGTAGACCCAGCGATAAATATTCTGCATAAAGCGTGGAGCTGTGCTTCTTTCTTTTGGTGGCATATGTTTCACAGACCACTTGTTATCAAACCACACATCAAAGCCGAAAAGGTGAAGATTGATTAAATAGTCAAGATCTTCACCGCGGGTAATCCAGGAATCGAAGGCAACTTTAGTGAAGGCTTCTGCATGTACTGCAAAAATACCTCCCACTAAAATATTTGAATGAGAAATTCTGGGGCCAGACTGAGCCTGATTCATCCATTCATTAAATTCTTCACGCTTTGCCCAGCGCTTGTTATACCAACGAGCATGGCGCAATTCTGCATATGGGGAATTACGACGATCCAAAAAATAGCCTGACTTTACTAAAACTGAAGCACCGGAAATCGTTTGTTGACCCAAGCCATATACGGCATTTATAAGGAAGTTTTCATCTAAAACGACCTCGTCATCATCTAAAAAGACTGCCACATCATGGCCAAGGATTGAGGCGACGCAAAGTCCCAAATTCTTAATTGCCCCGTAACCGCGAAGAGAAATTGGCTCACCGTCAAGAGTATCGAAGCGACTTTGGATGAAGTCTTGCAAATAATTCGAAAACTCGCGATCGACAATGATGCTTGGAATATTTGGATGCGCATCGCAGATTTCTTTTACACGCGCATAGGCACGGTCGCGCACCGATGGCTCTGCTACAAGAATTACTGCCACCTGCGTAATGCCCGCAACCTGGTCAAGCGAATCAAAGCAGTCTGCCAGTTCGGCCTTTCCACGAACATCAGTAGCATGGTCGTAGTTGCCAGGTTTTGCGCTCTCAATTTCTTCTATATTATCCGTCCAGTATGACGGAATGAGTATAATCGGATTCATAATTAGCTCTTATACTTACTCTTCACTAATAACTTCGAATTTTTTCAAAGCCCTATACAAGGGATAGCCAATAAGATAGATTACGACGCCCTGCCCTATTGCAGTTGCAATAAAACCGAAAAGGTACATCCAAAGATAGAAACCATCAAGCGCTATCGTAGTAAATGGAATCGTATAATAACCAATCCCCTTAAGGATTAAGGGCAAGTAGGCAGAAACGATTAAAGCATTAATTAAAACAGGAGCTAGGAGCGCAAAGCGTGGGCGCTCTTTAAATTTGCGGATAAAAAGCATGGATAGAAAGGTTGCAAGAGAACCAAAGACTACGTCGAGCATGCCAAGGGCTCCCGTACCAGAAAGCGGTATGTTGATTAGATTTGCAAGCAAGCAACCAAGCGTCATACCTGGTACAGCAGCAGGCGTAAACAGCGCAGTTATAACCATCAACTCAGATATTCTAAATTGGATAGGACCCCAAGCGAGCGAGCCTAAAAAGAGGATGGATATAAGCGTAAAAGCAGCATATGCAGCAGCTATAATGCCTGTTTGCGCGACATATCTAGAGTTCATAAGTAAGCAAAACCTCCGCTATCTGTACTGCATTTAAGGCAGCACCTTTTTTAATTTGATCGGCAACATTCCAAAAGGAAACGCCACTGTCTACACTGAAATCTTGACGAAGTCGTCCTATATACACCTCATCTTTACCTTGCGTAAATGCAGGCATAGGGTACAGATTTTCGTCGGGATTATCCATCATAATAATTCCTGGTGCCTTTGCAAGCGCATCTTGTACTTCATCGAAAGAAACTTCATCTTCAAATTCGACATTTATGTATTCTGAATGCGAACGCAAGACTGGTACACGAGCACAGTTTGCAGCAACTTTAAGATCCGGTTCATGAAGAATTTTCTTGGTTTCTTCAATCATCTTCCATTCTTCTTTGGTAGACCCATCATCTAAAAAGACATCGATATGTGGGATTACATTAAATGCAATTTGATCGGAGAAAGCTTTCACCGTAAGCTCTTTGCCATCTAGAAAATCCTGCGTTTGATCATAGAGCTCTTGCATTGCAGGTGCTCCTGCACCTGATGCTGCCTGATAGGTTGTAACAACAACGCGCTTAAGCGGACATAAATCATGAAGCGGTTTGAGTGCTACCAGCATTTGAATAGTAGAGCAATTTGGATTTGCAATGATGCCCTGGTGGGTGAAGACGTCTTCTGGATTTACCTCAGGCACAATTAGGGGTACATCTTCATGCATTCGAAAAGCGCTCGAGTTATCAATCATAATAACTCCCTTTTCGCGCAAAATATCTTTGTATGAAAGTGACATTTCGGATCCTGCCGCAAAGAAAGCAAGGTCAACCCCATCAAAAGATGAAGGACTCATTTCCTCCACTTCAATTGCTTCGCCTTTCACCGTAATCGTTTTACCGGCAGAGCGAGCAGAGGCTAAAAGTTTCAGTTTTGAATAGGGGAAGTCTCGCTCTTCAAGTACCTTGATCATTTCTTGTCCAACAGCTCCCGTACAACCAGCAAGGGCAATAACAGGATTTTGAGGAAGTGCGTGAAAACTCATAACAAACTCCTAATAAAAGATAGTATTACGCTTGAGCTATGATCAGGCGCAAGGCTTATCATATCTGGAAGCGGACTAAAACCCAATTTGTATGCCAGTAAACTCAAGACAATAAATTGTAGTGGATATACCAGGTAGAAAAGCTTCGATAGCTTTTTGCTTCGCAAAGAAAACTTGGCCGGATACGCGTTTGAAAACACCAGGATTAAAAGGGCAAAAGCCGCATAAATCTGTAAGGAGATTCTTGTAGTTTGATAAACAATCATCAATTTGAGTACATAACCAAGGGAAATAACAGCGACACCTGCTGCTTGTCCTAGGTGCGCTCGTAATTTATCGCTCTTCGCACCAAAAATTACGAGTTTAAAGACCAAGACCGTCATCACACCAATGCCACCGTAGTCGACTCTTAAGAGCTCAGCTAAGACATAGCCGACAATGAAGGCCAAAAGCCACGACCACCAGGCACCTTTGAATTTCTTGACGAATATATACATAAGAATGGCAATGCTAAAAGTGAACAAGACGTTTTGTCCCAAAAGACTAAAAACGCTGTGCCGCGTAGCAATATTAAAGGGAATTTCTGAGATCAAGGCGAAAAGGAAGATGCGGCTTAAATACTTCCACTCTGAACGCGTGTACTGCAAACCAATCGCAACGGCATAGGCAAAGAGCGGAAAGGCAAGGCGACCTATAATTCGACCAATTTCAGCATCATAAAAAAGCATGAGGGCTGTATGGTCGACAATCATGAGAATCATCGCCGCCCACTTTATAATCGTTAACACCTGAGCCTCACGTTTTGATTCGGCAAGTGAGGGCGCATGTGCCACAGTATTTCGAAGCTCTTCTTGCATACCTAACCTTATCTGTTAAAAGAGTTTTATCCTATTGTACGCGTAAGTTTGGATAGCTAAGATAAGATGTTAATTACTCTTACTTTACACATCCTTTTAGGTACCTTCCTAATTTGATTTAAGGAGCTAAGATGCCTGCATTAATCACCCATGCTTTAATGGGCGAAAACGTGTTAGAAAATCTAGCGCACGCGCAAACATATTCACATAATGAACGACGTGCTTTTTTACTTGGGACACAAGGTCCTGACCCGTATTTCTTCAGATTTTCTAACTTACATGCAACGCCCGCTCATCACTTAGCTAAAAACTTACACTACTACAAGATAGCCGAACAATTTTATTCCTACTACGACGCCCTCTTATATTTGGACGAAGCAGATAAGCCACTTGGCAAGGCTTATCTCTTGGGATTTTTGACCCACTATAGCTTAGATAGCCTTGCGCATCCTTTTATTTATGCGCAGCAAGCCGAACTAATTCAAGCAAGCCCCGACTTATCGTTAGCCGCACGCGAACTTCATTCAGCTATAGAGTCTGATATTGATACCAGCATGCTTATGCATATGCATCAGTATGAGGTGAGCCATGCCTATATTTTGTCGCTACTCAAAGCGCCCCGTGAAGTCATTGAAATTGCCGGGCTTTTGCATGCGTATGTGGCACGCAATGTCTATAGCTTAGACATTCATGAGGATGAATTTAAACACTCCCTTGCCGATATGCGTGCTATATACCACCTTGTTGAGGATGAATCGAGCTCTCATGCACAATTGGCATCAAAACTTGAGCAGCTCATAAGAAAAAAGTCTATCTTAGGGGCGCTTGCCCATCGCAGTCAATCCGACAAGACCGACCTTGCGCTCAATCTTGAGCACCACGCATGGAAAGACCCTTATCACCGACACACAAGTCATGAAAGTTTTATTGACATATTCGCGAAGGCAAGCGAAGCATTTCAAAAGAATTGCCAGGTCTTTTTACAAGGCGGACCTATGGAAGATATTTCTAAGCACACCAATTATTATGGGCAGCCTTTAGATGAATCTGAATTGTTTACGCTTGTCGAAAACGAGGATGAAAAATCTTGGGAGTAAGAGCAAATAAAACTAGTAAGTAAGCCTTTCGGGCTTAATTTCCTTTCAAGCCTGTTTTGAAAAGACTTACTTACTAGTAAGGCGTGCTTATTTAAGATTCTTGCGTTTCTTTTTTCACGAGATATTGTGAACCTAAAACACGATTGCGCAGGTATTCCATTTGTTCGTCAACCATTGCTTGCATCTCTTGGCGAACTTCTTCCATGCCCGGCTTAAATAAGTGCTTAAAACGGCCCTGTGCTTTTAGGAATTCATCCAAAGGCTTTGGTCGCTTTGGATCTTTGAGCGTCCACACACCATGGTCTACCTCGAACAGTGGCCAGTAGTTCGTATCGACACCTAACTTCGCAATAGAAATCGTGCTTTGTGAAGGATGTCTCCAACCACGTGGACATGGGGCCAAAATGTTCAAGAAGGCAGGTCCTTCATACCTAATGGCTTTTTCAGCCTTAGTTACTAAATCTTGCCAGTGCGAAACCGAAGCTTGAGCTACATAGGGAATATGGTGTGCTGCCATAATCGAAGTTAAATCCTTAGAACGCTGCACCTTTCCGTGTAGGACTTCTCCAACTTCAGAGGTGGTAGTCCATGCACCAAAAGGAGTAGCTCCGCTTCGTTCAATACCCGTGTTCATGTAAGCGCCGTTGTCGTAGCACACATACACCATGTCATGACCGCGCTCCATAGCACCAGAAAGTGCCTGCAGGCCTATATCGTAGGTACCACCATCTCCACCAAAGGTAATAAACTTAATCTCTTTATCTTGAGGAATTTGTCCTGAACGCTTCATCGCTTTATAGGCAGCTTCTACACCTGACATAGTGGATGCTGCATTCTCGAATGCATTGTGGATGAAGGGCGTATTCCAGGCAGTATAGGGAAAGAGCGTGGTTGAAACTTCTAAACAACCCGTTGCGCAACCCGTTACGACTGGGGTGTCTCCCGCTGCCATTAAAACTTGACGAACCGCAATTGAAGCGCCACAGCCAGGACAAAGGCGATGACCAGCCTCAAGACGTTCGTCAATTTGCGTTAAGTCTTTTATATTAGCCATCTATTACTCCTTAGAGCGGCCGCCAACGTAGCTTACTTCACGCGCGGGCTTTTTGTTGTTCATCAGGTCGTCTAGGTCTTCGAAAACTTTTTGACACAGTTCCATAGTGACATCGGCACCACCAAGACCATAAACGTAGTTTCGTACCAGTGGTCGATTTTCAGCATCGTAAAGCGCGCTTTTTACCTCTAAACATAAGGGCGCTTCACGAGATCCAAAGGAATCGGCGCGGTCAAGCACAGCAACTGCCTTGGCTTTCGAAAGGGCTTCTGCAAGCTCTTGGTATGGGAAAGGTCTAAAGAGCCTTACGCCAATAACGCCAACTTTTTCGCCTTGTGCTCTGAGTTCGCGTGCTTTAGCTCTAAAGTTTCCTGCAGCCGAACCAATGATGACCACCACTTTTTCAGCATCCTCAAGACCAAAGGTATTGATTGGAGCAAAGGGGCGACCGCAAACTTGCTCCCATTCGTCTCCAATGTTTTTGATGATAGGAAGTGAGTTTTCCATCGCAAGGCGCTCGGCATACTTAACTTCCATATACACGTTGCCTAGGTTTGCAAACATACCATGTGAAACAGGATTATCGGTATCGAGCAGGGCATTTTGTGGCTTATTTGGTCCTACGAAGTCTTTAACATCCTGATCATCGTTAATTTCGCAGCGCTCAAGCGCGTGAGAGGTAACGAAACCATCAAGGCAGCTCATGACTGGCAGGCGTACCTCGGGGTGTTCGGCAATCTTAAACGCTAAGATTGTATTGTCATAGGCTTCTTGGGCATTTTCAGCAAAAAGCATTATCCAGCCTGTGTCGCGCGAACCCATGGCATCTGAGTGATCGCCGTGGATGTTAATAGGAGCAGAAAGCGCACGGTTTGCATTTGCCATCACAATTGGAAGCCTCATACCGGAAGCTACGTGCAGCTCTTCCCACATGAAGGCAAGACCTTGAGATGCCGTTGCCGTTGCCGCGCGTGCTCCAGCTGCAGAAGCACCAATAGTTGCCGACATCGCAGAGTGCTCAGATTCAACCTGAACATATTCGGTATGTACCAGACCATCGGCAACAAACTTCGCAAAGCGCTCAACGATAATCGTTTGAGGAGTAATTGGATAGGCGGCTACTACATCGGGGTCAATTTGTCTGAAAGCTTCAGCGATCATTAAGTCGCCTGAAGATGCTACTACTTTTACATCTCGCATACGCCAATTCCTTTCGCATCTTCTTCATTCATCATGCTTAGCGCATCGAAACGACATACTTCAACGCAGATGCCACAACCTTTGCAGTGAAAGAGGTCGATTCCTGTCATCACCTTGTCGGCTACGAGAACTGAAGAATCTGGGCAGTGCATCCAGCACAGCATGCAGTCGGTGCATTTTTCTCTATCGTAAATTGGGCGCTCGGTACGCCATGCGCCCGTATTATATTGAGCGGAAGTTCCTGCCTCAATTGCAACGAGACCTTCCGGAAGTTCTTGGTAGGTCCATTCAGGCTCTTTTGATATATCCCATGCCATTAATAACTCACATCCTCATAGGCCATTTGTATTGACTCAAGATTACCTTGGACAACTTGTTGTGAGAATTTTTCAGAAAACGAACGCTCAACATGGTCAAGCAAGTTATCAAGGCTGATAAGCTCGGTGAACTTGGAAAGCGCTCCAGCTATCGGAGCATTAGGGATGTCGCGGCCAATAGTATCAAGCGCAATATCGGTTGCAGGCACAACTGCGACCTCAATACCTTCAGAACAGCCAAGCTTTTCTTCCATATCCTCTTTACAAAGGCGTGTATTTACTAGAATCTTTCCATTAGGTTTGATTCCTTCAAGAACATCAGTCAATTCAATTAAGGTATCATCCAAAATAATTACGATATCTGGATGAGTAACATTGTTATGAATTTCAATTGGTTCATCTGATACACGCGTATACGCACGTAAAGGAGCGCCCGTACGTTCTGGGCCATATTCTGGCATCGATTGCATGAACTTGCCTTCTTCAAGAGCAGTCTCTGCAATAAGTTGAGATGCCGTGACCGCGCCTTGACCAGCGCGAGCATGCCAACGAATTTCAACCAATCCTTGCATTAAGCAACCTCCAATGTAGTGGGTCGGCGAAGTACATTAATTATAAGAGAGGATAATAGAAAATGGAAAAGGGAGGCGAAAAAAGGCAGTAAACGGGCTTAAAAATTGATTTTAATCACATTTACGATGAAAATTTTGGCTTTTAATTCAAACTCTTATAATTCGCGTCTATCACTTAAGGCACGGCCGAGCGTAACCTCGTCGGCATAATCAAGGTCCCCTCCTACGGGAAGGCCACTTGCAAGACGACTTACTGTAAGTCCAAGAGGTTTTAAAAAACGAGCGATATAGCTTGCGGTTGTTTCGCCTTCAAGGTTTGGACTTGTTGCTAGAATAACTTCTTCAACTGGCTCTTGAGCAAGGCGAGATAGAAGCTCTTGTATATGAAGTTGTTCAGGACCTATCTTATCCATAGGCGAGATAAGCCCGCCAAGAACATGATAATACCCGTTAAATGCACCTGTACGTTCAAGCGCGCCAACATCACGAGGCTCTGCAACAACACAAAGCATGCTTTGGTCACGAGATTCGTCTTGGCAAATCTCGCATAAATCATCGGTCGCATATGAAAAACAGCGAGAACAAAAATGCACGTCGCGCTTTGCCTCAAGAATTGCTTGGGCTAGTCGACGTGCTTGTTCTTCATCTGCATTTAATAGAAAATAAGCGATGCGTTGAGCTGATTTTGGTCCAATTCCTGGAAGACGCCCAAATTCGTCGAGCAATCGCTCAAAAACATCGCTATGTTTCACTAGAATAATCCTGGTAGATTTAAATTACCGGTTACTGAACCCATGCGCTGTGTGCTTAGTTCGTTTGCTGAACGAAGTGCCTCGTTAACTGCAGCAACAATCATATCCTGCAAAAGCTCAACATCTTCTGGATCTACCGCTTCTTTATCAATTGTGATTGACTTGAGCTCTCCGGTTCCACTTACGACAGCCTTAACCATGCCGCCGCCAGCAGTTGCATCGACTTCAACATCTTGCATTTGATCTTGAATCTGAGCAAGCTGTTCTTGCATTTTACGAGCTTGCTTCATCATTTGTTTCATGTCCATACGAATTAACTTTCTCAAGAAGGTGTTATTGCTGCTTATTCTATCAAGTCTTCAAGCCATAAAGAAAGCGCTAACTAAAATTCCTTATTCTTCAAGCTTACGCGACCTTTTATTTTGACTAAACATAAAGCCCATTGCACCTGTGGCAGCAAAAACGCTTGCCAAAGCTAAACTCCAAAGAGCCCTGTTATCATCGCCTGTTTTAGGAATAACTACCTTTGACGACGGATAGTATGGTCTTGTTGAAGGTGGCGTATGTGGTGGATTGTAAGGCGGTGTTGAAGGTGGTGTTGAAGGAGGGGTGTCTGGTGGAGTTTTAGTATTAGTTAAGATAAAGCCTTCTTCTGCACTACCGCTAATTGTTGCGCTATACCCTTCTACAGGCTCTTCTTCTACACGATAAGAGGTTTCTTTCCCGTTCGAGGTCTTTGGCAGATGGGTGAAGGTATAAGACCACCCATTTTCTTTATTGAGTATTTGTTGATCTATGATGTTCTCAACAAGTTGCTCTTTACCGTCTTTTTCAAGCTTTACGCTTGCGATTAAGCTTATTTTTATCTGATCAGGTCGAGCATCTATAGCATCCTCGTCACCTGCCCAGATCTTTTTTACTGGCACTTCAATCGTATCGGCTTCTGTTCCTATCACAACGGTACCGTTACTACCAATGCCACCACCTCTTGTTGCGGATTTGTTACCACTAATAATAACTTTTGCAAGTGCTTGCGTAAGTTCAGAGCCTTTTTCATCGGTATATAAAGATAGCGTTTCTCCCTCTGCAGTTAAGGTTCCCTCATACTCCGCTTCAGCAAGCAAGCTGCCGTCATCATTTTTCCACTGGTAAGGCACGCCACCAAGCATTCTTTTCGATAGCTCATATTGAGGAGTTCCGCTATGTAAACCTAAGGCAAAACTACATAAGACATAGACATCCTTGCCTTTATCAGCCTGATTGTTATAAATCGCAGCTCCATCAGTCACGTATATCTTTGTTTTTGTTATAGGGCAAGCCGCATAGCCTCCCCCAAAAACTTCTGCAGTATTGTCTGTGATGATTGCGTTTGTCAGATAGAGCTCGCCATTGCTTCCTTCTACGCCGCTCCAAGGTGCGCCATTGACATAGATTCCTCCGCCACCGAAATAATTATTTCTGTAACCCGTGCCATCCATTATGTTATTTGTGATTTTTCCTGCAGAAATATAGGCTTTTGAGGGATTCAATCCAAGATAACCAGCTTGAATAAATATGCCGCCGCCGCAAGATCCTGACGAATTGCCATCTATTATACCTCCATCCATGTAAAAAACGCAGTCTCCACCCGTATGTGTAGAGTTTACGCTTATACCTCCGCCAACCTCTGCAGAATGGTTGTTGAGTACTTGCGCGCTGCCTGACATTTTGAGTACTGATTTTTCCCGAAGCAGCACTCCGCCACCAGCAGAATAGTGCACATCACCATAACTGTCATAAGCACGTTGCGACTCATTGTTTTGAATAGTTCCGCCTATAAAGTCCATGTTCGACTGGGAAAGATAAATACCGCCACCAAGAACGGCTTTGTTATTTTCAACCGAGCCACCAGACATATTTATCTTTGCAGAATAAGCAGCAATTGCTCCACCATTTGTTTCTTTATCACCTAAATTTCTAATATGATTGTTTTTTAGAATTGCACCGTCTTGGATATTCAGCGTGGCTTTCTTATTTACCAAAATGAGCGATTTTGTTACTTCTTTATTACCTTCTGAATTTCCATCAATTTCAATATGTGATAAGGTAGCCGTCTTACCTGAAGGAACGCTAAATAGATAATCGCCATAACTATTTTCTTCATCCGGAGAATCCCTTATTATTTTAGCGTTCGTTCCTGCTAAAGAAATATCGCCTTCAATAGGGGTTGTACCTTGTACAATAATTTCTGTGATAAACCTATTGGCTAAAACTCGAGCTTTAGCTTCCTCAAAGGATTTAACTGCAGTTTCAGATTCAAAACCATCAAGAGCGTCATCGCCTGATTCGCCATTTAAATACAGAGTCTTTCTTAACTGTAAAAGTTTTTCATCACCCGTTAATTCGACAGGCCCAGTTTTAGTAGGCTTGAGTTTTGGGATACGCAAAACCATAAAGCCATCTGCTTTATCTAAATATAAGTCGTAATGAAGAAGATAAGGCTCAATATGATCGCCGTTTTCATCTAGATAATATTCGACCTTTATATCATTGTAAGGGACTGGGATATTACGAAATGCTATTTCACCATTCCATTGGTAGTCTGATGCTACATAAGTCATTGATTCTATGTAGCTTTGAGATTGCCCCTCAACATGAAGCTCAAAATCAACTGAAAAATCGTTAAGGCTCCATTCGTCAAGATCCACCACTCCGGCCTCAGGATAATTCCTCCAATAATTAAAATAAATGGGATAAACATTATCGAAATCACTTATACTATCGCGTGTAATATCGAAATCGATACTATGTTCTTGAGGTGTGGATTCGCTAGCATATGCAGTTCTTTGCATAAACGCCATACAAATAGCGCAAAGGATAAGAAATACGAGGGGTAAAATTCTGGTTTTGATTGTCTGAAACATCTTACAATCATCCTTACAAGTACGGTTTTCTACATTCATGTTGCGTTTATCTCTTTGAGCGCTTCAAAGAAGCATTCAAAGTTTTTCTGCACTTACAATAGGTTCAGAAATATTATTGCGATTGCATTAGTCTCATTTTACATGCTTTGGATGAATTTATGTTCTTATTTTAGAAATTATTGAAATCTTTAACTAAAAGCGACTGCCATAACTTTTTGCACGCTTTCATCTTGTTCCATAGCTTCAGCGAAGGCTTGAACATGAGGATATGAGCTTAAGGGCTTGTAGGTGTAATTCGACCACTGTGACATTACGTATGCATAGGCATCTAAAACAGTTTTCTTATCTTTGTAGATATGCTTTTTATCAACAAGCATGGCATCCAAGCGGTTCATAACTTTATCAATCAGTACCATTGCTGCTTCTCTTACTTGTTCGATTGATTCAGTGTCAGTGGCAGTTGTATATCTTTCTGGACTGAAATAAGGCCAAAATGCTGGATGGAAATCACCCGTTAAAAATGCTGCAATTTCATTGAAGAGAAATTCATCTTCAGCCCCTAAATCTGGACCTAGATCAGCTTCAGGATATTTTGCGACCAGGTACTGCAAAATAGCATTTGCCTGTGTTTTGATGACGCCAGGTTCCGACTCGAGCGCAGGAACAGCACCCGATGGATTAATTTTCATGTATTCAGGAGAGCCTAATTCAACAGCTTCTAGCTCATAGTCGGCGCCCATCCATTCGAGCGCAATCCATACAGCAACAGCACAGGTACCTGGAGCATAATATAACTTCATGCGTTTCTCCTTTATTGCAAAATCATTTGTTTTTAAAAAGTGCCTTACACAAGCGCCTTTCACAAAAGCTTCTAAAACAAAAAACGGCGCCTAGCTCGCATACGTGAGTAGGCACCGTAATTGCTGGTTTTAAATACAGCTAGATTTTAAATTATATTTCAACGAAGTAGTCGAATGGTCTTGGGAGCTTGCTGATGTGCTTCCATTCTTCAAATGCAGCCTCTAGCTCTGGTAAGTAATCCTCGAGTGAGCGATTTTGTCTGAATGAGAATGAACCATAGTTGTGTAATGGTTGGGTGCAGATAGAAGCATAGTTAAGTACATCAGGCTCACCGTTTACAGTTGTGTAAACTGGTGGATTTTGCCATTTAACTTCAAAATCTAAGCCATCTTTTGATTCTAACCAGTTCTCGAATTCTTGTGGAGTCACTTTGTATCCTTTCTCTCCCTTTGCATTTGAGTTAGACTCAAATGTCCTTTCGCACTAGGCCTATGTTTTCTCAAACAATAGCCCTAAAGTCGTACCCCCATACCAATAATGGATGAGACATGCCACGAGAAAGCATTCGACACCCATGTAAAACGCTTGTGTACGTCCATTACTGGTAATGAACTGACATAAGTATAGCGTATAAACAAGTTTTCGATAGCTCATAACTGAAATCTTAACGAAAATTCTGAAAATCTTATGGACGCCCATATAAGCCTTTGCTTTTATTCCCACTATGTGCAAAAAGCTTAGACCTATTCGTCAGGGTTTTGCTTAATTTTCCAACCTTCTCCAAAACCTTCAGTCAACATTTGAGCAACTTCAGGAGGCAGTGCATCGGACTCGTCTGATTGCTTTGCAACAACTGCTTTTGCAGAAATAGCATCTTGCTCTGGATTCACTGCTTGGACCGGCGCTTCCACCTTCGCAGAAATTTCTTCCTGCGCTGCCTTTTCAGCAGGCTCAGGAGTATCCGGCGCTTTCGGTTCATCCATTCGTTTTAGTTCATCTGCCTGTTCAGGAAGGTTGTCTTCAACTGCGCTTGCATCGTAGGCACAGGCATGACCCAAACAGTAGGTAAAAGGAACAGTAAAACCAAAGGCGTCTTCTAGCGCTTGGCTTACCAGCTTAAGATTATCTTTGCGCATGAGCATCGATAAGGTGAACTCGGAATCTTTAGGAAGCTCGATCGAAAGCGTAAAATCGTCGGTCACATTCACAAAGGTGTTAAGCAGTAAGACACCTTTTGCCTGCGACTTCGCGCTCACCGCTTGCTTAGCTCGATCCCACGCCCGCTCAATTGCTGATACATCAAGTGTGGCGAGGCTTTTGTCTTCAGGTTTAGAAGACGCTTCGGCTGGCCTTTGGTTTTTTACTGAAGAGGCATCGCCGAAACTCTCTTTTTCAGCCTTCGATACTTGGCGTACCTGCACTTGGCTCACTGCTGATTGGCTAGGCTTTACCTGGCTTACCTGGGATATCGTAGAATTCTGTTCCTGTTTAGCCTGAGTCAGCATGCCAGCTTCAAGTCGCTCAAGTCGCTCGGCAAGCGCCTCAAGACTTAAGTCACTGTGCACGCGGGCAAGCTTGGCGCTCGTAATTTCTAGCGCAAGGCGCGGGTCGGATGTATATTTCATGGTTTGAACAAGTTTTTCCAACTCGCTTAAGGTGCGCGAAAGCGCTTCAGCCCCGCTAAAGGCATGCGAGACTTCACTTAAGGACTCTAATTCTTCTGGACTCCTACTTTTTTCAAGCGATTTTTTTGCACCAATTACAATGAGATAGACATCACGAATGTAGCGGATTAAATCTTGTGCGAATTGCTGAAAATTTATGCCTTCTTGTGACGAGCGTTCAATTTCAGAAAATACCTGCAGGGCATTTCGTGCGCCTAAGGCCAAGCTGAAACGCTTAAGACTTTCCTCATCGGTTTCACCCAAAATTGCCCGTACATCTGCAGTTTCTACCCTGCCATCACCAAAGGTAGCAATTTGCTCTAAACTTGAAAGCGCATCGCGCATTCCGCCTTGCGCATGTCGAGCTATTAAGCTCAGTGCTTGCGCCTCGTAGCTCATACCCTCGCTTTTTGCTACATGTTCGAGGTTCTTCTCTATATCACTTGTCGCAAGTGCTCGAAAATCAAAACGTTGCAAGCGAGACAAAATCGTGTCGGGAACTTTTTGAGGATCGGTGGTACATAAAACAAAAACAACATGAGCAGGTGGTTCTTCAAGTGTTTTAAGCAGGGCATTAAAGGCGGCGGTAGTAAGCATATGAACTTCATCGATGATATAAATTTTATAGGCGCCTTGCGTAGGAGCAAAATTTACTTTATTAATGATTTCATCTCGCACATTATCCACACCCGTGCGCGAAGCGGCATCCAATTCATAGACATCAGGATGTATCCCCTGAGCCACCAGTTCGCAAGATTCACAGCTACCGTCGGGTCTCTTGTCTTGTTGCGCTTCACACAAAAGTGACTTGGCAAGTAGGCGTGCCATGGTGGTTTTACCCGTACCTCTTGGACCAGAAAAAAGGTAAGCATGGGCAATTTTGTTATCAGACAAAGCACGAATAAGTGTAGAGACAATATGTTCTTGCCCTACAACATCTTTAAAGGTTTTTGGACGATATGCTCGATACAAGGATTGAACCATTTTAGCTACCCACTTTATCTGAAGTCTTATAAAAAGTATTTACCTACATCCTATGTTCTTATCTAACATATAGGTTATACTATATGTTTATGAGCGTTCTCGATGGATTCGGGCGGCGTTATGCCACGAACCTGGTCAGGACCGGAAGGTAGCAGCCATAAGTGGTCTATGGCGAGCGCCCGGGTCTATCGAGGACGCTTATTTTTATGCCTGAGTTCCTTGAAGAATCTTCTCAAGAGCTCGGAACACTCGTCTTCTAATACACCAGAAACTACTTCAAAGCCATGATTAAGTCGCTTGTCTTCGCCCAGCTTATACAAGGTTTCAAGGGCTCCACCTTTAGGATCTTTTGCGCCAAACACACAGCGTTCTATGCGTGCATTCACCATCAGACCTGCACACATCACGCAAGGCTCAAGGGTTACAAATACCTCAAGACCCGAAAGACGCCAGCGATCTTGCTTGAGCGAAGCCGCCTCGAGCGCTATAAATTCTGCATGACCAGCGGGATCTTTTAGGAGCTCTCTTACATTATGTGCATGAGAGATAATTTGATCATCGTATACACATACCGCACCAATAGGTACTTCGCCTAAGTCATATGCAATTTGAGCCTCGCGCAAGGCTTCGCGCATGTAAAACTCATATCGAGCTTGATTCTTGCTTGTCACTCCATACTCCAGCTAACGAAATTACGTTTCTAAAATTCTACTATTGAACAATAAAACTTGTAGGTAATGTGTATAAGATAATTTTTTGATAATACTTGCTCTGTAAGCTACTTCTTTGCTACTATTAACTTCGCTAATTTCTGGAGGGATGGCAGAGCGGTTGAATGCGGCGGTCTTGAAAACCGTTAGGCGGGCAGCCCCCGTCTCCAGGGTTCGAATCCCTGTCCCTCCGCCACCTTACGCCATCTTGCGTTCACCCTATTCTTTCTAACAAATTGATGACATACCTGCTCCAATATAGTACTTTTTGTTTTACTTAAAGTATTTAGGGTAATACTTTTTTATTGTCTAAAAATTTATATGACAGGAGGATCATGGGTACTGCAATGCTTATCATCGTTATTATCATTGTTTTAATTGCTCTTTTTGTAGTCGCACAGTACAACCGCTTCATAGACTTAAGAAACCGTGTTAAAAATTCATGGGCTCAAATTGATGTGCAACTTAAAAGACGCGCCGACCTTATCCCTAATCTGGTAGAAACCGTAAAGGGATACGCTGGACACGAATCACAAACCTTAGAGCGTGTTATCCAGGCACGTAACGCTGCAATTAGCGCACCTTCAACTGAAAGCCGTGCTGCAGCCGAAGGCGAACTTTCTGGAGCACTTCGTCAGCTCTTTGCTTTATCAGAATCTTATCCTGACTTAAAAGCAAACACTAACTTCTTAGAACTGCAAGATCAACTTGAAAGCACCGAGGATAAAATTTCATACATGCGTCAGTCATATAACGACGTTGTACAAATGTATAACACTGCAATTCAACAATTCCCTGGCAATATCATTTCAGGCTTTACGGGCTTTACAGCTGCAGAAAGCTTCGAGGTACAAGACGAAACTGTAAGACAAGCACCACAGGTTAGTTTCGGCGAAACTAATTCACCATTTGCGTCCCAAAACAATTCAGATTCATCAAATCCTAAAGAATAAACGAAGATTATGGCCAAGCAAGCGCACAAACGATTATTTCTATTTCTTCTGATTGCGATATCAATCCTGGTAAGCATAAGCGTAATACCAGGATTGGCTTTTGCTCGCTCGTATACCATGCCCCAAGTAGACCAAGATGTCACGATTGAAGAAGATGGAAGTATTCACGTAGTAGAAATACGTCGTTTTGACTTTGACGGTGAGTTTAGAGGCGTATACTGGAGCGATTATTTACCAGAAAACGGTGAATATACGATACTCTCTGTGGGCGAAGTTATCGATGGAGAGCTCGTCGAGTATGAACGTGTGGCAGAGGACATGAAACGTGTCAGTCCTCGCACGTATTACTTGGAAGAAAACCGAGGTAATGGCCAATATTATCTTGAGTTGAGTTTTTATAAAAACTATGAGGAAACAGCCTTTAGGATTGAATACATTATTACAAACGCAGTGACTGCGTATAGTGATGTTGCAGAGCTTTACTGGCAGTATATTGGACCTGACTGGGAAGTTGATTCAAAGAACGTAAACACACGTTTCCACTTTGCAAATGTAGCAGAACCACTCGTGCCAGGTGAAAATGTTCACGCCTATGGTCATGGCATGTTAAATGGTGAAGTTACCTTTGATGGCAACGACATTATCTACACCGTGCCTTACGTTTACAGCGGCAATTTTGCAGAAGCACGCATTCTTTTCCCTTTAAGTTACGTCCCTCAAATGCAAGCTGGAAATGATGAAGCCTATCAGAGCATTCTTTCTGAGGAGGCTGCTTGGGCAGACGAGGCAAACGCAAAACGCCAGCGTGCTCGAATTTTCAGCATCTTTATGGCGCTTCTACCAGCACTTATAACAATTGTTGGGTTCATCCTCCTGTTTAAAGCATTTAAGAAATACGGAAAAGATTACAAAGCAGATTTCCAAGGAAAATATTTTCGTGAAAAACCCTCACAGCTTCATCCAGCTATCTTAGGTAATTTATGGAGAGGCTCAACCTCAGTTGATGATTTAAGCGCATCCATACTGAAATTGAGCGATTTGGGCTATATCGGGCTTCAGAAGGTACAAACCGAAAAAAGTGGCTTTCTTGGAATTATTGGAAATGCAGTAGAAGACGAATATATCCTTCATGATTTAAGGCCACATGAAAGTACAAGCTTAGAAGATCCAATTGATCAGGCCACCATGGATTTGCTGTTCTATAATTTCGCTCAAAATAGTAAATCTCTTAATTTATCTTCTCTTGAAGATTATGCACGAAAGCATGCCGAAAGCTATTCTCATGCTTATAAGTCTTGGTTTAAGACCGTTGATAATCTTGCAGAAGAACAAGAATTCTTTGAGCCTGAGGGCAATACATGGCAGATCATTGGCGTTATTATAGGTGTCATATCGTTCATTTCGTTTTTGATATCAGGCTTATTCATTACTACCCTTCTTAGCATGCCTTTTATTGCAGTGTTTGCAGGGATAGCTGTTGTTTTGTTTATAGTAAATATAATTTTGACAATTTTTATGGGTCGTATGTCTCAAAGTGCAACCAATATTAAAGCTAAGCTTCAGGCACTTAGAAATTGGCTGCAGGACTTTACCCTTTTAAATGAAGCGCCTCCAACACACGTAAAGGTATGGCGCGAACTTATCGTGATGGCAACTACACTTGGCGTTGCTGAACAAGTTATGGATCAACTGAAAACAAAAATGCCCGAGATTTATAACGATCCAGGCTTAGTGCCTATGACTACATGGTATGCAGGCCAAAATCAAATGGACGCTATGAGCAACTTAACTCGTAACTTAGTCGCTTCAAACGAGATAGCTCGTAATATATCCATGAAAGAACTTGCAAGTACAGCTATGTCGTCTTCAAGTGGATCTGGCGGAGGCTTTAGCTCTGGCGGAGGCGGCGGCTTTGGAGGCGGAGGCGGCGGCGCCTTTTAAGCAAAATAAATCGCAATACTAAATGTAAAACGCCTACGTTTAGTATTGCGATTGCTCAATAGTTGAGCGGTCAATTTATTTATCATTAATATTTCTTACATTCTTCTAAATTTCTTACATTCTCCTACATAAGTGATAGTAAATATCATATTATTAGAGAATCTGAAAAATTAAACTATTCAGCAAAATTGTATATAAGGAGCAATTAAATGAAGTTTAGAAATGCAAGACCTATTTTCCTTATCTTTACCTTTGTTTTGCTTGTCTTTGCACTCGTTATGCCTCATGGCGTAGCTATCGCAACTGATACAGCAGCAAATGGTGAGACTCCCGTTCAAGAAGAATCCCCGAATAATACTGAAGCTCAAGAGCAGAATGTCAAGGCAAAGCAAGACAAAGCAGAACAGCTAAAAGAGGCTGTCGAAGAAACTGCTCCTATAGCGCTCAACAATGTCAAGACAAGACAAGCCTCATATGATCCAGAAAGCCAAAAAATCAACGGATTTTATTGGGGTACTCTAGCTAAATCAAGTGACGGAAAATATTACTTTGCTCCTGTAAAAGGTAATTCTAACGACGATCGCGAGCATGCTGACGAACTATATGAAATAGACCAAGCTACCTATGAAGCTGCTGTAAGTGATAGCATGGTCACCATGAAACGCATTGATGGTCAGGCGTTTAAGATGTACAGCAGTTTTAGGGACGCTACATCTACTGATGCTTATATTGAAAATAAGAACGTTACCATAGTTCAGGTTGATTTCCATTTCCACGATGCATTTTCAAATTTATTTTTGCAAAACAACTTTGTTAGAGCCTCCGAAGTTCCAAGTAATAAGGATGTTGAATGGTCTTTAACGCTTAATAAAGATTGGGTAATCGAGCACACCGAATACTTTGGCAACCCTGGAGCTACTTCTGCTTTCATTTCCTTAGAGTTTTTTGGTGTAGTAGATGGCCAGGGTCACAAAATTTATAGCAACAATTCTGAAAAAGATTTGTTAATGAGAATTGAAAAACCTATTCTTAGAGAAATCGATCCAGATGAAAACACAAAACTAGTACTAAAAAATATTACGCTTGATGGAAATGGTTCTAAAACTGGAATTGTAACAGCTGAGGGAACCCATCTTTCACTCGAAGAAGGAACCACGATTCAAAATTGCTATAAAGAAGGATCTAACACTGGCGGCGGTGCGCTTATTGTTGGACATGAGATTAATGCGATGAGAGATTATAAAACACTCGTAAGCATGAGTGGCGGCGCAATTATCGAAAATAGTGTATCCAAAACTGATTTTGGTGGCGGAGCTATTGGATTTGTTAATGAACAGTGCGAATTGAACATAAATGGTGGAACTATACGTAACTGTAGTTCTGAAAATTATGGTGGAGCTATTTCCAGTTTACATGACGGAAATATCATTAACATTAACAATGCAAACATCCATAACAACACTGCTGTTAAACAAGGCGGAGCCCTTGCTGTTTTCGATGGCATAGTAAGGGTATCTAATAGTACGTTTACCGAAAACTCTAGCAAGGAATCATCAGGTGGAGCTATCTATATCACCAAACCTAAAGAAACTGTATCTATAGATGCGAGTGCGTTTACCAAAAACTCAGGAAAGTACGGTGGTGCTGTATACCTTAATCAAGCATCTAGCATAATAGGCAGCTCTAGTTTTACAGATAATTCAGCAACTAAGGATGGCGGCGCTGTCTGTCTTTATTATTCAGCGGGAAAAATAACAGAATCTAAATTCTCTGATAATTCAGCTGCTTCGTTAGGCGGGGCTGTTTATACAAAGTTCAAAGATTTCGAAATTAGTGGTAGCGAGTTTAATGGCAATAAGGCAGACCTTTCAAACGGTTGGGGTGGAGCTATTTACGCCAATAAAGAAGCTGGCGACAAATTCAGCATTAGCGATTCTACATTCACTGCAAATTCTGGAGCCTTTGGTGGAGCATTAACCTTGCTTGGCAGTTTAAATAAAGAAGACTCTCTTATAAGCAACACTACTTTTGAAAACAACTTTGCAGTAAAGCAAGGTGGCGCAGCTTTGTTCAGAACCAACGCGAATATTGATTCCAGCAGTATCCAAAATAATGGTGTCTCAGAAAATGGAGATGTTACCACTTTTGGTGGAGGTATACTTACTGATAAAGATGCTGATCTATCTATAAGCAAATCATTTATTAAGAACAATGAAGCAATCTTTGGTGGTGGCATTTATGCAATTTCATCAACAGTCGATTTCTCAAACACTGCATTTAATGACAACACTGCAGTCTGCGGTGGCGGCGCTTACGCTACAGCTTCAGTAATTAACTTCTCAGCTGTTGCCTTCAAGGATAATGTTGCTAAAACCTTGAAAGACGATGCAAGTAACAATGATGAAAGCAATGGCAGCTTAGGTGGAGCTCTTTATCTTAAAAAAGATGCTAACGCTTCTATTAGCAATAAATCCCAATTTACTAACAACAAGGCAAACTGGGGTGGAGCTATCTTTACTGAACTAAATAGTTTGGAAGATCCAATTCCACTAAGCAATCCCCTTGCAGCTACTGATCCGTATCAAAACCTAACTATCGATAAAACAACCACCTTTAAAGCTAACCTTGGACATCAAGGACTGTTTGTACCACCAAGCAATTACGCTAAGTTTGAAAATCTAGCTTTCTCAGATGACTCTGATGTTTTGCATCATGAAAACCAAAAGTACAAGAGCTTACTTAACAACTATGACGTTTACTACAAAGGTAAAAAGGTAGAAGAAACAGTCACTACCCCTGATAACCTTCTAACCATTACCTATGATGCAAACGGTGGTCGCTTTGCGGATGGAACTACGATTAAAACCTTTAAATATGCTAAGGGCACCAAGATAGAAATTATTGATGCACCTGAGCGCGCAGGCTATATATTTGATTACTGGAAGGGTTCTAAATATCTGCCAGGTGATAGCTATACGGTTGTA
>JAUNLE010000077.1 GCA_030532415.1 Coriobacteriia bacterium
GCATCGATGACATACTCCTCATTTCAACCCCGCAAGATATCGACAATTTCAAAAGACTTTTGGGAGATGGCAGCGCATTAGGAATCAAGCTTTCATACGCCGTGCAAGCTTCTCCTGATGGACTTGCCCAAGCCTTCATCATAGGCGAGGACTTTTTAGCGGGCGAACCTTGCGCCATGATTTTAGGCGACAACATCTTTTATGGTGCCGATTTATGGACGAAGCTCGAGATGGCTGCCCAATCTATGCAAGAGGGCAAGGCAACGATTTTTGGCTATCGCGTGAAAGACCCAGAGCGTTTCGGCATCGTTGAAATTGATGATGCGGGACGTGCAATTTCCTTAGAAGAAAAACCAGAACACCCCAAGTCGAATATTTGCGTGACGGGAATTTATTTTTATGACAAGCATGTTGTCGAATACGCAAAGCAAATAAAGCCTTCAAGTCGTGGTGAACTTGAAATCACCGACCTTAACCGTATGTATATGGAAAAAGAAAAACTCCAGGTAGAAGTATTGGGTCGAGGTTACGCTTGGTTTGATGCGGGGACTATAGACAGTTTGTTTGAGGCAAACCTGTTTGTGCGCACCCTCTCATTAAGGCAATCTCAAGAGATTTCTTCACCTGAAGAAATTGCATACATTAATGGCTGGATTAGTGAGGAAAAGCTTCTTGAATCAGCCAAGAAATGTGGTATATCTTCGTACGGAGAATATCTTGCGCACCTAAACGAACTAGTAGGAACACAAAGGTTTTAGTAGTAAAAGTTGTAAATTATGAAGCGCTATGTAGACCATACAGATGAGCAAAACAAACGATCACGCGTCTTAATTACGGGTGCACGTGGACAAGTGGGCGCTCTGTTAGCCGAGCATTATCAAAGTCTTGACCACGTTGAGCTGCTTGCTCCTGCGCGATCAGAGCTCGATTTAAGTGAGCCTCATTCAATCACCTCGTATCTTAAAGAGCAAAAACCCGACCTTATCTTACATATGGGAGCATATACCAATGTTGATCAGGCAGAAGATGAGCCCGAGCTGTGTTTTGCCATCAATACGCAGGCAAGTAAGATGCTTGCTGACTTTGCACGAGAACAAGACAAGCGCATGATACTTATGAGCAGCGATTACGTCTTTGATGGAAGTGGAAGTGAGCCCTGGCCAGAACGCTTGTCATTACATGAGCCTCTGAACGTATACGGCGAGAGCAAAAAGCGTGCCGAACACTATTTTCTTGAGAGCAAGACTCCGGGAATTATTGTGAGAACCTCTTGGGTATTTGCGCATGGTGGGAAAAATTTTATTGACACCATGCTTAAACTTGCCCGTGATCACGAAAGCCTGCAGGTAGTAGACGACCAGGTAAGTTCTCCTACCTATGCGCGAGATTTAGTCGTGCCTTTGAGTCAGCTTGCTTCAAATGTTGATGCTTCTGGAATTGTTCATCTAACAAATAGGGGATATTGTTCCTGGTATGAGCTTTGTGCATACGCATTTAAGAAACGTGGACTTAAAACCATGCTTACACCAGTTAGCTCAGAGGAATTTCCCCGCAAGGCGCGCCGTCCTAAGAACTCTCGTTTAGTACAATCCAGAAACATATCCTTAGGTCTTTTGCCCATGCCAAGATGGCAAGATGCAGTTAAGCGCTACTTGTTAGAGAGAAACGAGGCTCAAGGATGCCTATAAAATCACATAAACGTTTTGCCATTGAAGGGCTTTTGCTCATCGAGCCTCAGGTCTTTGGTGATAGCCGTGGCTTCTTTTTTGAAAATTATGTCGATAAGGCCTACGAAGAAATAGGGCTGAGCACAAAATTTGTTCAGGACAACATTTCAAAATCAAGCCAGGGCGTTCTAAGAGGCTTGCATTTTCAAAAAGAGTATCCTCAAGCAAAGCTCGTGAGTGTTATACAGGGTGAAGTTTTTGATGTAGCAGTTGATTTACGAAAAGATTCCCCGAGCTATCTTCAGTATGAGGCGGTTATTTTAAGCGATAAAAATCATTTGCAGTTTTATATTCCTGAAGGTTTTGCACATGGCTTTTATGTCTTAAGCGATGAGGCGATTTTTACCTATAAGGTAAGCGATTACTACCATCCAAATGATGAAGGCGGCATTATTTATAATGATCGAGATTTAAAAATCGCATGGCCACTCTTAAACGACAGCCCAAGCTTGTCTGAAAAAGATGCTCAGTGGCCAAGTTTACAGGAATATCTTGTTCAAGAGGGTTAACCGTGCAAGAGTCTCGCCTAGTTAAAAATATTGTTTACACCATTGTTTCAAACTTTGCCTCTTTGCTTGTTTCGATTGCAATTGCCTTAATTGTTCCGAAACTTGTTCCTGTTGCGACCTATGGTTACTGGCAGCTCTTTTTGCTCTTTGCAAGCTATGTGGGCTTTGCTCATTTTGGATGGCTTGACGGTTTTTATCTAAAATATGGCGGAATTTCCTACGATGAGCTTGATAAAGATAGGGCAAAAACTCAAATGCTCTATCTTGTGCTCACGCAATCAATCATCGGTGCAGCGCTCTTAATCTATGCATTTTTTGGAAGTCTTCATAGTGATGCACAAACAATTATGGTGGGAATATCGCTTGCGCTTGTGCTTACAAACACGCAAACCTACTTTTCTTACATTTTGCAGGTAAGTAACCGTTTTCAAGAAAATGCAAAGCTCAATGTCATCAACCTTGTTTTTTATGGCTTTACGCTTATCTTGTGCACAATAAGCGGTTTTGCCTCGCTTGGATTAATGATCTTCTCATACCTTTTGGGACGTGCTGCTTCTTTAGTGCTTGCCGCCTACTATTGCAGAGAAGTTCTTCAAGCGCACGCCTTTGCTCTCACGAAGATGACTCCCGAAGTTATCGACAATATTAAGATTGGCATTAACCTTCTTATCGCTAATTTAAGTGGAAGCTTAATAGTTGGAGTTATAAGCTTTGGCATTGAAAGGGCTTTTGGCATTACTATTTTTGCAAAGATTTCGCTTGCCCTTGCACTCACCAATTTCGTCATGGTTTTTATGAATGCTGTTGGCCTGGTTATGTTTCCCTTAATTAGAAACACCCCACAAGAGCGCATTACTTCCTTATACCTTGACTTGCGTGAAGTGCTTTTCTTCTTTCTAGCAGTGCTTTTGTTCTTTTATTTTCCGATTGTAGCAATTCTGGACAGCTGGCTTCCAAAGTATGCCGACTCACTTAAATATTTTGCAATCATCTTTCCCATGGTTATATTTGAAGGCAGACGAGCATTTTTAACGAACCCCTATATGAATGCCTTGCGGCTCGAAAAAAAGACGCTCAAAGCGAATGTCATTTGCTTTTCGGTCTCTTTACTTTTAACAATATTCTTTGGTTTTGTATTCAAGAATTTAATCGCGCTTATCGTATCCATTGTGTTCGGTTTAGCGCTCAGAAGCTTGCTGCTCGAACGTTATTTAACGATGAAGCTTGAGCTTGAACTCATAGGCAAATTTGTGCTTGAAGTGTTGGTAGCGCTCATTTTTTCATTACTTGCATGGAATTTATCCTTAGGACTTGCTGCCGCCGTATACTTTATAGGCCTCCTTGTGCTTTACTTCTTAAGGCACGATTCAGTAAACAAGGGCTTTGCATTGATAAAATCGGCCCAACAGAGCAAGTAGTGTAGGTATCGATCAGTATGCAAGATCATTTAATAAGTATTGTCACCCCACTTCATAATGGAGAAAACTATATTGCACAAACTATTGAAAGTGCTCGTGCCCAAAGTTATCGAAATTTTGAAATGCTCATTATTAATGATCACTCAAGCGACGCCTCGGCTCGCATCGTACAGGACATTGCAGAAAAAGATGAGCGAATTACATTGATTGATGCGCAAGCTTACGGAGCAGCTCAAGCGAGAAATCAGGCGCTTCGCCTTGCGCAAGGTGACTTTATTGCATTTTTAGATGCAGACGATCTGTGGCTTGAAGACAAGCTAGAAAAGCAAGTTGCTTTCATGGAGGAAAAGAACATCGATTTTTCCTACCATCCCTACGACCTGATTGATAAAGATTCTAATGATTTGCACATACGCAGAGAGGTTCCACACAAAGTTACCTATAAGTCGCTGCTCTTTGGCTTGCGCTTTGGCTGCTTGTCAGTTATGTACCGAAGAAGCGCTGCTCCAAACATTCAAGCGGCCGACTTAAAGAAGAGAAATGATTATGCTCTATGGCTTAAGGCTCTCAAAGAAATTGATGCAGGATATGCCCTCAATGAATCCTTAGCAAAATATAGAAAATTAGACGACTCTCTTTCTGCCGGAAAGAAATACAAGCTTTTGCCGTATCACTTTGAACTCTTTAGAAAAAATGAGGGGTTTGGTCTTGTGAAATCGGCCTTCTACACTATCTCCAATGTTGTGGTGTATCTTGATATTAAAAAGAATTGGGAACATCCCCTGTAAGTTTGGATAAAGAGGATTTATGAATATAGCGATTGCTGGTCTAGGCTACGTTGGCCTGCCTCTTGCAGTGTTGCTTGCTCAGAATAACACCGTTTACGCACTTGATATACACCAAAGCAAAGTAGATCTTATCAACAAACGGATAAGTCCGATAGGCGATAGTATGTTACCTCAGTTCTTAGAGGAACAAAAACTTGATCTTCACGCAACAACCGATCCAAAGCTTGCCTATAGCCAGGCCGATATTTTAGTGATTGCAACTCCTACCGATTACAGGAGCGAAAGCGACAGCTTCGATACTTCTTCTATTGAATCTGTCCTAACTATCGCTTACGAGCATAATCCAAATCTTGCAGTTTTCATTAAATCCACGATTCCTATCGGATATATTGAAGAACTTCGCGCTCGCTATAACAAAGAAGCTATTTACTTTTCACCTGAATTCTTACGCGAAGGCAAGGCGCTTTACGACAATTTACATCCTTCGCGCATTATTGTGGGCGGTAAGACGGAAATTTGTAAAACTTTTGCCCAGCTCTTAAAAGACGTAGCCGTAGATGACGTTCCTATCTTACTTATGGATTCGCATGAGGCCGAAGCCGTGAAGCTTTTTGCAAATTCTTATCTTGCTACTCGCGTGGCATTTTTCAACGAGCTTGATACCTATTGCGAGGTCCATGGTTTGAATACTCGCGATGTTATTGAAGGCGTTTCTCTTGATAGTCGTATTGGAGATTTTTACAATAACCCTTCCTTTGGTTACGGAGGATATTGTTTGCCTAAAGACACCAA
>JAUNLE010000078.1 GCA_030532415.1 Coriobacteriia bacterium
TAACGCAGTTTAAGTTGGCGATTGCCCTTCGTAACGGTATGACCAAACTCACGCAATTCCCCGAGTAAATTGTTAAGTTTTGAAGTCGCGATTTTTTGCGAGTGATTTTCATCAACAACACGTATGGCATCCCAAATTCTGTGAATGGACCTGCCTGTAAGCGCTGAAATTCTAATGACTGGTGCATACATCACGAATCCGAACTGTTCTTCAATACGAGACAAGATGGCTTCGCGTTTTTCTTCAGTATCCAATAAATCCCACTTATTCAGTAAGATTATAAGTGCACATCCGCGCTCTTGAGCAAGGCCCGCAACCCTTTGGTCTTGATCGGTAATCCCTATGATAGAATCCACAACCAGCAAGGCTACATCTGCCCTATCGATTGCACGCATGGCTCGAACAAAACCATAATATTCGAGGTCGTCGTTGATTTGAGATTTTCTTCTTAAGCCTGCTGTGTCTACAATTCTAAAAAGTTGACCCTCATGTTCTACAAGTGTGTCAAGGGCATCTCGTGTTGTACCTGCATGGTCTGAAACGATCGAGCGATCAAGTCCGGTGAGCTTGTTGGTAAGCGATGATTTTCCGGCATTAGGTCGACCGATAATAGCCACATTAATGGCGTCGTCATCTTCGTCATGTAGATCGTCTTCAATGTTCGGTAATAACTTTACGACGTGGTCTAGTAAGTCACCCGTTCCATGACCATGAATTGCCGAGATTGGCAAAGGGTCGCCTAAGCCAAGTGAGTAAAACTCCCACAGCGCAGATTCATCATCAGGGTTATCAAGCTTATTAACAGCAAGAACGATAGGTTTTTGAGAATGCTGCAAAATTCGCGAGACCTCTTGATCGTCTGTGGTAACCCCCGTTTGAGCTTCAGTAATAAAAACTACGACATCGGCTTCTTCGGTGGCTAAAAACGCCTGGTCGCGAATTGATTCTTGAAATATATCCTCATTATCCATTTCAATACCGCCAGTATCGATCAGGATAAAATGTTTGCCATTCCAATCGGCCTCGTGATATGAGCGGTCACGAGTTACTCCACGCGTTTCATGAACGATGGCATCTGATGTTTGTGCTATGCGATTGACCAGCGTTGATTTTCCAACATTTGGTCTTCCTACAATAGCCACAATAGGTTTCGTCACAATTGATTCCTTGCTCTTTTATCGGTATAGATAAATTAACAGTAAATATTAGTATCGTACCATGTAGTTTAATACTTATTGTTGGCCAAGCCCAAATGACTACGATTTAAATACGCAATAAGCTCGTCAAACAAATCGATGATTTCACTTGGCACAAGCAAAACTTGAGCACCCCTTTGTTCAAGCAAGACCTTGAGCTCATCTTTGTGCATGTTCTCCAAGCTCATGCCGTCAAAATTAAACATGAGTTCTGGAAGTGCAATGAGTTTATGAGAAAGATCTTCGGGAAGCTGCGATAAAATATCGGATTCCACTAAGAGTCCGCTTACATCAACGTTTCCACCAAAGAAATCATTTTTAATGGCGCCAACTTCAATATATTCAGAATCTAAGGCTTGATTAAGGACGTCTTTAAAAGCATAGCCAGCTACAAGCATAAGCTTTAAACCTGCATCTTTTAGCAAATTTAGCGCCCGATAATAGCTTGAAGATTTATCGGCTTTGAGCGCTTCAATATCGTCTAAAAATGAACGGTACATGCCAATTCCATCATAGTATTGAGGATAGCCATCATAATATTGGGCCGAAGGCGGTAATTCTTGCGCGTTTAAATAAAATTCATCAGCTACTTGAAAGCGGCTCAATCCAAACTTTTTCCATGAGCGCTCTTGGTACGGTTTAATAGTTTCGATAACTCTCTTTGCTAGGACTTTCTCATTAAACGAGGAAGCTATGCGCTTTTGATACTTCGTATAACCAACTGGAACAACAGCAAGAGATGTAATGAGGCTTCGCTCTTCAACATAATCAAGCGTTTCTTTCAAAATGTCCTCATCATTTAAACCCGGGCACAGAACAATTTGCGCATGAATTTCTATATCGTGTGCCAAGAGCTCCTCTAAAACTTCCAGACCACGCGGGGCGTGTTTGCCAATTAAACGAGCTCTTATGTTTGGATCGATTGCATGCAAAGACATATTCAGCGGAGACAAGCGCTGTTCGATTATTCTTTGCAGGTCATCATCGGAAATATTAGTAAACGTTACAAAATTGCCTTGTAAAAATGAAAGGCGAAAATCATCGTCTTTTATATACAGGGTGGTGCGCAAATCCTCTGGAAGCATTGACATAAAACAAAAGGTGCAGGCATTATTACATACTTTAATACCGTCGAAAACAAGGTTTTGAAAATCAATTCCCCATGCTTCACCATATTCTCGTTGAAGTTCTACTTCAAACTCATAGCATTCAGAATTTCCGTCTATATGCGCAGGTACCCTACCTTCAAGCACCAGGTGCGTTCCATCGCTTAACCACTGCCAATCAATCACATCGCGCAAGACGTGACCATTAAGACTGTCAAGTATCATGTGAGCTTTGAGTCCAGCCCTATCGGCAGGAGAACCTGGAGCTACATGGGCTATCGTTGCACCAGAAGTATAGGTCGAGCGGGCATAATCAGCGCGTTTAAATCCCTTCATAATATAAAAACTATCCTACGCTATGCTTTCGAGAACTTTCACAACATTGTCTATCTGACTTGCTGGAGTTGAAGCGCCGGCGGTTACTCCAACAGTAGAAACACCTTCAAACCACGAAAGTTTAAGCTCGTCGGCCACTTCAATGTGATAGGTGTGTTCACAATACTCCTTCGAGATTTCAAAAAGGCGTTTTGTGTTTCCTGAGTTTTTGCCACCAATAACGATCATGACATCGACGGTACGCGAAAGTTCTGCCGCCGCTTTTTGACGCTCCTCAGTAGCCTCACAAATTGTGTTATACACTCGCACTTCGCTTGCGTGTGAGATAAGGTAGCCAACAAGTTCTTGCAAAATCGACTGAGACTGTGTTGTTTGCACAACCACGCCAAGTTTATTCGGCAAATCAAGCGCTTTTAGATCTTCAAGACTTTTAACAATAGCAAAACGTGTACCGCTGTAGCCAGAAATTCCTTCAACCTCTGCATGATCAGCATCGCCTACAATAAGAATAAAGTAGCCTTCAAGGGCTAATTTTTTAGCAGCCTTATGCACTTTTTTAACATAAGGGCAGGTAGCATCAATAATATCGAGATGTTTTGCATTAAGTTCTTCTATTATGTTTGGTGGAACACCATGAGTTCTTATAACGACAGTTCCCTCTTGTACATCTTGAGCGCTATGTGCAACG
This sequence comes from Coriobacteriia bacterium, assembly GCA_030532415.1. Classification (GTDB taxonomy): domain Bacteria; phylum Actinomycetota; class Coriobacteriia; order Coriobacteriales; family JAEZZM01; genus JAUNLE01. The sequence goes on from JAUNLE010000078.1 coordinate 3,327, forward strand.
TGAACCCCTTGCTTTTCAAGCGATGCCACGACTTGAGGGTTGTGAATAAGCGGCCCTAAGGTGTGCATTGTATTGTTTTGAGCACCGTTTTGGCAGTCGTCTTGCAATTCCTGTGCCGTATTCAAAACCATTTTTAAGGCGCGTTCTACGCCATAACATGCTCCTGCATGTTCGGCAATTTTAACAATCACGAATTAAACTCCGTTACTTCATCGTGCACTTAAGCTTTTTTGTGAGCGTGCATGCTATCAAGCTCATCGCGCATTGCGTATACTGCATCCATAGCCTGCTCTTCCATTAAGGCTAGTTTTTCTTTCTTGCTTAACGCTTCAGGAAAATCAGTAAATGCAAGCGGCTTGCCAATTTTGATGCGGATTTTACGAGGATATGGAAGCCTCCATCCTCCTTCTATAGCAATCGGCACCACCTTTGTATGAGCCATGTGAGCAATCAAGGCAAAACCGCCGTAAACCTTATTTTTCCCGCTTCGATTTTTATGCCGCGTTCCTTCGGGGAATATACCCACGTCTTCCCCACGTTTTAAATACTTCACAGCACGCTTTAAGGCCTTCATATCGGCAGAATCACGCTTTACGGGAAAAGCGCCCGCTCGTGCCATAATTGCGTGCATAAGAGGGCTTTTCGTGAATTCACTTTTGAACATAAAGCGAGGTAGGTGTCTTCTCACTTTTGGAGAAAAGTCCGTGAGCAGCGCTAAAAAGACTGGATCGAGCATCGATGAATGGTTTGCAACAAAGATAAAACCTTCCTCATCAGGCAGCTTTTCAAGATGCTCTATCCCATACACCTCATAGCGCGTCCACAGTTTTGCAAATACAAACAAAATCGCTTCGACTATCTTAATAAGTGCTTTGCTTGCGCGAGGAAAGTCATCAATTTTGCAGTCGTAAAACTGCTCCGGACTTGAAAAAGGACGAGGGGCTTCTGGCTCTTTGTTCTTTTGAATTTTTGTTTCTTCTACAGAGTTTAGCTTGTCTTTTTCCATCACTGCACGCCTTTTACAAGCTTGATTATCTGGTCCAGCACTTCTTGAAGATTGAGCGTGGAGGTGTCTATCGTATGCGCATCATCGGCTGCCTTTAAGGGAGAAATTTCCCGAGAAGCATCGTATTCATCGCGTTTTATGATTGCTCTTAAAATTTCTTCTTCACTTTGAAGATCAAAATCTGGTGTGACTTTCGAGCGTTCAAGATTTTGCAAGTAACGACGGTGAGCGCGAACCTGGGGACTTGCCGTAAGAAATACTTTTACTTCAGCCTGCGGAAAGACCACACTTCCCATATCCCTACCTTCAGCGACAAGGTCAAGTTCTCGACCGATTCCTTGCTGCTGGGCTACGAGTTCTTCTCGCACCTTTTTATGTGCTGAAACTTCCGAGACATTTGCATCAACTTCAGCTGTACGAATTTCTTTGCTGACCTCTAAACCCCCAATTACAATGCGCGTCTCCTGTGCACCGCTTTCAATAAAGCTTATGCGCTCCTGTTGAGCAAGCGCGCTTAAAGCCGCTTCATCATCAAGGGCAATACCTTCTTGAAGTGCGCGATACGTCAATGCACGATACATTGCTCCGGTGTCTAAATAGGTATAAGAAAGTGTTTGGGCAAGGGCGCGCGCTATAGTTGATTTACCTGAACCAGCAGGCCCATCAATGGTGATAATCATAGTGTTTAAGCTCTTAATTCTTTCAGATCTCGTAAGGCTTCTA
>JAUNLE010000079.1 GCA_030532415.1 Coriobacteriia bacterium
ACAAAAAATTAGGAATAAAAAAGAGCGGTATCAAGCTTATGTTAAACGAGGGCAAGAAGCGCTTAGGCATGCAATTGATGAGCGGGAGGATTTGTTTTCTTAAATGAATTTCGCTGAATGTCAAAGCAAGTATTTAGAATACGTCAAGTTTAATAAAGGTCTCTCAGCACATAGTATGCGTGCGTACCAAAATGACCTTGAGCAATTCGCTCGTTGGCTTGAGAGAAATAAGCTAGATTTTAAATCCCTCACGGTTAGAAACGTACGAGGATATTTAGGAGAATTAAGCCAAGCACGGTATGCGAAAAAAACGCTTGCAAGACATATGAGTACGCTGCGTGGCTTTTATAACTACCTGGTTAGTATTCATGAAGTTGATGATAATATTGCGAAAATTGTTCAAAGTCCAAAGCTAGATAAATCACTTCCTCACAATATAAAAAGTGAAGATTTAAAAGCGCTGCTTGAAGTTTCAGACACCTCTGATGTTGTAGGGCTTAGAAACCAGGCGATTGTTGAACTCTTTTATGCAAGCGGAGCAAGAATATCTGAAATTTCAAGATTAGATTTAGCGGATATCGATATGCCTAGTAAATCTGTGACACTCTTCGGTAAGGGGTCAAAAGAGCGTTTAGTACCTTTGTACGATAAGGCGATAGAAACCCTTATAGCATACATACAAGATTCTCGACCTGAATTGAACAAGAAACAAAACGAAACAGCCCTCTTTTTATCAACGCGAGGTAATCGAATGTCTGCTGATGCGATTCGGACAATGTTTAATACACTGCTCAAAGAAGCTGGTCTGGATTCATCGTATACACCACACTCCCTTCGTCATACCTTTGCGACGGACCTACTGAACGGAGGAGCTGATCTTAGAAGTGTTCAAGAACTCTTAGGTCATGCCTCGCTTTCAAGTACGCAGATTTACACTCACTTAAGTGCGGAGCGGCTTAAAGAAGTGTTTAAAAAATCTCATCCAAGGTCAGGATTTTAAATCTTCACATTTAGCGCATATATGCAGATTGATGACTATTTTTTAGCGCGCTTTGGTACAATACTTAAGTTGTTTTTATTTCACACACGTGACTACTCAAGCGCCCAGGTGCCTTAAGGCTTATATGAAATCGTAGTTTTAGGGTTGGCGCTTGCCTGTAATCAGGCAAATTTTGGGGATGACATCACGTGGAGGTTTAACCAAATGGAGGTTTTTCATGGCACAAAAGATTTCAATTAGAACTTTGCTTGAAGCAGGTTCACACTTCGGTCACCAGACTCGTCGCTGGAACCCAAAGATGAAACCATATATCTTTGGTGAGCGCAATGGCATTTATATCATTGACTTAAAGCGCACCATCGTTGAACTCGACCGTTCATATTCTTTCATTAAAAGCGTTGCTGCAAAAGGCGGTACCATTCTTTTCGTTGGTACAAAAAAACAAGCACAAGAGCCAATTAAAGAACAAGCTGAACGTGCTGGTATGCCTTATGTAAATCAAAGATGGTTAGGTGGTATGCTTACCAACTTCGTAACCATTCGTGGTCGTGTACAACGCATGGAAGAAATCGAAAAAATGGTAGAGGACGGCTCAGCTGAGCTTCTTCCTAAAAAAGAGCAAATCCTCATGCAAAAAGAATTCCAAAAGCTTCAACAAAACCTTGGTGGTATCCGCGATATGCACTCATTACCACAGGCTCTATTTGTTGTTGATACCAAGCGTGAAGAAATTGCAATTGCTGAAGCTCGTCGTCTAAACATCCCGGTAGTAGCTACCCTTGATACTAATTCTGACCCAGATTTAGTTGAATATGGTATTCCAGTAAACGACGACGCAATTCGTTCAGTTCAATTAATCGTTGCTCTTATGGCTGATGCTGCATTAGCAGGTAGTGGCAAGGAGCAAATCTCAGAAAAAGAGATGGCTGGAAAAGAAGAAGTTTCACAAGAGGCTCCTGCAGCTGAAGAGGCAAAGGCTGAAGAAGTAGAAGAAAACAAAGAGTAAGTTACAGTTAGTTAGTTTTTTGTACACACGAACAAGCGAGCATTAATTTTTTAGGAATGTGAGGAATGCATGGCTGAGATTACCGCAGCACTCGTAAAGCAACTTCGTGAAATGACCGGAGCTGGAATGATGGAGTGTAAAAAAGCACTCGTTGAAGCTGACGGCGATATTGACAAAGCAATTGATATTTTAAGAACAAGAGGCCTTGCTGCCAGCGCTAAAAAAGCTGGTCGTGCAACTAACGAAGGTACTGTAGCTACCTTCATCTCTGAAGATGGCAAAAAAGGCGCTATGGTTGAACTCCAATGTGAGACCGACTTCGTTGGTATGAATGCTACTTTCAAAGAGTTCGCAAACCTTCTTGCAGAGCTTGCTGCACTTTCTAATCCAAGCGATGTAGAGAGCTTCAAAAAAGTTAAAGTTGCTGACTTCATTGAATATGATGGTAAGGCTGATGAAACTGTAGAAAGCATGCTCGTCGATAAAATCTCTACTATCGGTGAAAACATGAATATTGCTCAAGTTGTAACCGATTACGTAGATGATGAAGGTCAAATCGCATCTTACATCCACATGGGTGGTAAGATTGGTGACCTTGTTAAGTTTGCTTTTGACAAAGCCGAGACTGCTAAGAATGAGAAGTTCGAAGAATTTGCTCATGACGTTGCAATGCAAGTTGCAGCTTCAGTACCATTAGCTGCTCGTCGTGAAGATATTGCTCAAGATGTTATTGATCATGAGATGAATATCTATAAGGCACAAGCTGAGCAATCAGGTAAACCTGAAGCAATCCAAGAAAAGATTGCTGCTGGTCGTCTTGAGAAGTTCTACAAGGAAAGTGTCTTAACTGAACAGGCATTTATTAAAGATCCTGATAAATCAATCGCTCAACTTAAGTCTGAGGTTGAAAAAGACGCAGACGATAAGATTGAGATTATCAACTTCCACCGTTTTGTTTTAGGTGAAGGTAACGACGAAGAGTAGTTAGTACTTTTTGTGCGATTATGCTTGAAGGCTGTCAATCCTTAGGGTTGGCAGCCTTCTTTGCTATACCCTCGAGATTCTTCTCCCAGAATACCAGCCCAAAAACTACCGAAGCCTTGAAGAAATAGATTATTTAATTTGTTTGCAACACTAAAAAGCATTTGTCAAAAGAACAATTAAAAATTTTTATTCTAGTTATTCAATTACTCAATGTAATGAAGTATATTATTTCAAGAATATATGGACGATAAAGGCCGTATCAGTAGATTTCTTACTACTTTAGAAAGAAAATTTTAAAAAAATCAATTAAATTGTTTCGCGGTAAAAAGTTTTGAGGGGAGAAAGATAATTGAAAAAAGCATCTTTTAAAAAAATACTAGGATTTGTAACAGCCGCTCTAATTTTCTTTGGTTTGTCTGCAAATTTTAATACTGCTTATGCTGATTTTCAGCCAGGGGGCGGCAATAATACTGTAGTTCACAATGGTCTTATAGCTAATTTTAAGTACGAAAAAACAATAGATATGACAAATATGAAAGATAGAAGCAAAATCCCTAATGCAGATTTTAATTTTGTTATATCTACTATTGATGAAGACAAAGAAGAAGCGTATCACATAGGCAAACACTATGAAAATGAAGATACAGGATATTCCCGAACAATACTCCCAGGAAAATTTGAAGAAGGTGCAGAGTCAACAAGCAAGCTTTTTAGCAGTGTGAGCTTCAAAGAGACTGATGGCTTTGATCCAGAGTTCACTCGTTTAATGGATGCTCGTGATAATGGAAAATTGCTCATTACTCATATCCTTAAATATGACTGGGGAGAAATGAGATCCAGTGATCGTATACAAACCGCAATTTCAAGACAGCCTGTTGGTGATGAACTTGCATATTGGGATGATCCAACAGTCGCCACTTGGCCTGAAGACACCATTGTATGGAGATGCTTCAGTCAGCCCGATAATGATTGGTATGAAAAGTTCCTAGAAGATCCCATCAATAACCGTGTTGGAAGTTTTGAAGATGCCTGCCAATTAGTAAATGAGTATGATTTTGAAACCTTTGATTATGTTACCAAATTTAATTTAAATTTAAATCCTTATACTATCTATTATGCATACTCGTATAAAAAGCCTCTGCTCACGCATCAAAGCAAGGATAATGCCGGAAACTATACCAGTGTTTCAAAAGGGCTTTTGACCGCTGAAAAGTATGAAGAGTGGCTTTGGAATTTTATAGAATGGAATATACCCGAAGGAGTGGATTCTCCAGTCTATAGATATCTTTTGACGGAAGAGCCAACAGCGGATTCAGTTTTTGCTGAAAATAAAGAAGTTAAATTTGTTGATTATTTTCCAGGCAACGAAATATTTTTGATTTTTAATAGTCTTGATGAAGCCGATGCATTTTATACGCATATCGTAAACAACGATATAGTGTTTGGCCGTTTTTCGGTCCTAAATGAGGACTTTATACCAAACGCAAGCTTTACTAATAGACCTGCTCCAGCTCCAAAACCTGATCCTAAACCTGAGCCAAGTCCAGAACCCGACCCAACTCCAGAGCCTAACGAACCTCCAAAACATGACCTTCGTTATGCTCGTGATGATTTCTATGAAGAAAAGAAACCTGAAGTAATAATCATCCACAAAGAGTCAATACTTCCTAAAACAGGGGATAGCTTAAACCTACCACTATATGTTGGAGCCCTTGGATTCCTTCTCTTATCAGCAGGGGTACTTAAACTTAGAAGAAATAACTAATAACAATACGCTTTTAAACACGTTTTAATATTTCCAATCAATCGAACCCTCCTAACTGAGTTGTTAGGAGGGTTCGTG
>JAUNLE010000080.1 GCA_030532415.1 Coriobacteriia bacterium
TTTAGTGTATTTTATACTAAGATGATCCTTCCATTCACTGAAAACATAGCCTGCGTTTGCTGTAACGATTGGTGCGTCTAACACCTTGCCCATTTCGACACCCTTGAATACATGGTAAACGACTTCTTCGTTGAGAGTTCCGTTCTCTCCCCCTGAGAAATCAACTTTAACGTAATCAGGATCTGACGATTTATCTTCAGTTGTCCAAATCGGTTTTTCAGTAAAGGTTATAACAGTAGGGTCTAGACCGTTTGCGTCTATCGCTATACTCTCTCGCTTATATACCTTATTATTTGCACTATCGACAATATGCTCCTTCTCTACATATTGCCCGTTTTCATAGCTGACAACCTTAACCTTGATCCCATACATGGTATGCAACCTCACAAAGTCTGTGTTTGGTAGGGTATGTGTCAGAGTATTAGGTTTTGGAATATCAACAACCTTCTTGCTAATATCATATGCACATGCCAGATAAATTTGCCCAGCAGTTGCCTTGGTCGCTGGATTATCGACAGCCTCTCCGGCTTCATTTTTCGTATTGACAATAATATCAGCGTTTCTAACTTGCTTAAGGGAAACCGTTGCTGTTGAATTGGTTGGTCTATCACTATCAATCTCAATGGTTCCATGAGTCGCTAGATAGTAGCCCCTGTCATTTTTACCTCTGATTTCAACTTTATATTTCCCATCCTGAACGTCAGCTCTATCAAGAACTGAAACAAAGTTAACTTCTTTAGTATTATTTTTAATTACAATGGGCTCTTTTACTGTTTCGGTGCCATTGTCAATATAAATTAAATTGATGGTTACTGTATTATCGCCAAATATTTCATCAAAGGCAAAAGGCTTATCTTCAAATCCTACCTTTTCAATTCTCGCAGTAACCGTCGTCTTGCCCGCATTGTTATACTGTGCATAGACGATGGTGTCCTCGCTAAAGATAGTGCTATTTTCTATAGCTACACCGCCTTGCTCGTTATCTTTGCTCCAATGTTGGAATGTGTATGGTAAATATTCGGCTTTTGGATCCGCAAACGCAAGTACCTCTTCGAATTTTGCCTTATCCTTTGCTACATAGACCTCGCTCTTGCCAGAGATGATCTTTCCTCCGTTAGGGTCAAAGGTGATTTTCACATATGCCTCATCACTATTAGGTGGCTCTACTACCAATGCCTTAACCTTTAACCCAACCTTTATCTCGTAAGGTTCAGTGTCGACTCCGCCTACAGCAGGTGGGGTAACCTTTATATTTTTATAGAAAATACCTGCTGTTTCAGTGCTTGGGGCTCCATCAACCCATTCAAGAGAGGTTCCATTGGTTAAATCACTATAATTCTGAACAAATTTATCTATAGCGGGCAGAGGATCTCCAACATAAACAATCTGCCCGAACGGAACTGCCTTGTTAGAAACGTATTGGGCTGCAAAAGGAGTATCTACCACATAAGTTTTAGGTGAGTCGTACTCTATGCCATCTGGATTTTTCCATGGTGCAGTAGTATTAAGCTTGTATCCTTTTGCTTGATCAAGATCTACTTGCGGGGCTACTACATTTACCTCAACACCTGGTTTTACATAGTATTTAGTCTCGTCGGTCGTCGTGCCAATTCCGAGCAAATCAAAAAGTACGTAGACATATCCAGCTGGTCTATCGTCAAGCGTATCAGGTGTTTCATCAACGATTACATCAGGCGAGTAGATAGCAATTACTTCCTCATCGGTAGAATTCTTAGCCTTATCTGTTACCTTGGCATAAATCGCAAACGTGTGATATTTATTATCGTTAAGCGCGGTCTCAACATCGGCTAATGTTGCCGCCTTACCGTCAACCTCGTAGATAAATTCTTTAATCAATTCGGAAGGATGAGTGTGATTGTCGCTTGCAGATATGGACGAGACTCCCGCTTCTTGAATCTTCGTTATAGCTCTTTCAATTGTAACTACTTCACTGACCTTCCCATCGTGATCGGTGGCTATCCCGAGATTTTGCCTTGTTGTCTCAACATCTAATTCAGGTTTCGTAATATCGACACCCACTAAAAATACGTTTATTACGTTTAAGCCATCATCGATATCGATTATTCCAGCTCTGTGTAGCTGAGAAACGAATCTATTTCTCGCATACAGCTGCCACCTAACAAGGCTTCCCTCAACGCCTTTGGAGACACCATCTATTTCTCCAAGATCGGCAATGTATCCGAAGCCATTATTGATACGTTTACCGTCAACCACTGTCGAAATTGGCTCAATATTGGCGTGTTCGCTGTTCGATGCACCTTCTCCATCGCTTCGAATGCCATAAATAGTTACATCATGGGCTGTGGCAGCATTACTACCAGAGGTTCCGTCTGCAAATGCTATTTTCTGACCACCGTTCAAGCGTTCGCCGTCTACCTCAGCTATGCTTACTATATCGAGAACGTTTATCCTGTTTCCATCAAGGTAAAATTTATTATATTCACCTGAGTACGGTCTAGTTGCATCTGGCACAAGCATCTCATAGCCCTCAGATGTAACAACCCCAACTGGATTACGCTCTGCGTCTCCCTTTTCTGTTCCCAACAGAAGAGGTCGATATTTCTCTGCCAGATCCGTATTAGCATTGGCTTTCAAGAGTTTAAGTAGTTCCCCACCTAATATCTCCTCATCATTATCTATATCGTATTGATATATTATCGTCTGGTTAAGATTGCCATTGCTGTCAGTTAAAACGAACATTACCCCAGGGTCTGTGTCACGTCCATCGAGCTTCGATTTGGCTTCATCCTGAAGGCTGACCTCATAATCCCTCTGTATATCTGGTGCGGAATATACGAGCCAGACATCATTTTTGTTGCCATCCTCTCTATAGATAGGAACCTCTTTAATTTCTTCTATCTTTATAGAATTGGCAAAGGTGTCACCAACTCTTACTTCCTTAAATTTATGGTCAAAAAAGTCCTTTTGGTAAGGGCTGACATCAACACCCTTACCGAAATCAAACCCTGCAGGTCTTACTGTGGGTGCAGGATCCCCATTTTCGAGAAAATATATATTATCTCCCATTTCATCCACATAATGAACGGCATATTCTTCTTTTTCTACAAAATTAAGATCACGCTTTTGTGCAATTCCACCCGATGACGCAGAAAATGCAAACCATACACTTTCACCGCCAAAATATTCCAATAAATCATCATAAGAAAACTCTTTTTCAATATAGTCGTTAAAAAGCCCCCCCGATCTGATATTAGATGTATCATGATAGTATGTAGCCCTTAATGTGTATTTGTTGTCTGTCAGAGCCTCCGTTTCTCCACTGTCTGTACAAGTCCACTCGATTACTGCAGTAGAAAACTTCGTCATTGTTCCACCTATCTTGCCATAGTCGTCAAAGATATTTTTTCTAACAAGATGAGGAACGTATACTCCGTAGTCCGAATTTATAGGTTGGGTAATCGCAAGGTGCGCTCTTGGTACAACACTCGTTCCTGTCTGGCCCTTTGACTTATCCGCATTGCCTTCAACATATCTACTATCTCCGTCAACCGAAGCGAACTGGTCAAATTCAACAGCGATAGCATTCTCAATTGAAACTGCAGTGGTATTCCTATGGTTAGAACCGTAAATCCCCATTTTACCAGTATGGCTTTTAGGTCCAGGTTGATATGCATTACCCTCATGGTTGTGCATTACAAAGGCCGTTCCAAAATCTGATGATGAGGAGCCAAAATTCTTATCGGTAGATGACTCAAAAACAAAGGCGATCTTGAAGTCATTCTGCGCGATATTAAATTTCTCACTGGATGTGATGAATCCAGAACGTGCAGTCTCGTGGGGTACAAGTTCTGCCCTTTTACCGTCTGATTGAATGATCGCTGTATTACTGCCACCACCCGTAGTATGAAAGCCTATGCTCTGATGAGTCAATGGCATGGTGCTTAGGTTCTCAGCGCCCTCCTCATTAGGGAATAAAAACGTCTGCCTATTGGCATCGCTTCCACCCCGCGTCAGACCGCTTATATTTCTCAATTCGTTATATAACTGCGATTCTATACCAGATGCTACACCTTCAGAGATCTGCGGAGAGCTAAACTGTAACTCCTCACTGATCTCAGCAAATCCATATGAAGGAATCGCAGACACAAATATACACGTAGCAAGAAATATAGCGCTAACTCTTGAAAGTAGTCTGCGTCCTTTTCGATGCTCGCTTCTTTCAAACCTGTTCATCTTTTGTCACCTCCGAAAAAGTATTATTATTTATATTATTTTGAAGTTTTACCTCAAAGTTTCTTCGTGATAATCCTTTAGAATAGTATAAGTTCCAAGTATTTATGGTGGATAAAATGTCGCATTATCCATGGTATTTAAAATGAACCCGTAAAATTTTCGTAGGTATTATACACAAGTTTCCTTAATTTACAAGCTAAAATTGAAAAAAGAACAAAAAGAATACATGTTTTTTCAAAGATTCGATTTTATGAGGTTTTAAGCAAAAAATCTCCGAATAAAGCCTCTTCGACTTAGATAAAATTAGCGGGTACAATTTCAGAGGTTAGCATTTCACTCTTGTAGCTCTCTTCCGACAATTGACCCGCCCATCATGCAGCAGACGCAATTTTAGTATGAATATTCGTTTACTGACACTGCTAAATTGTAACATGCCAGTTGTTTAGGCTTTAGCTAAAAGCCTATTTAGATGCGATTACTTCAATCTCTACTAAGCCGCCTTTAGGCAATGCTGCGACCTCCACCGCGGATCTGGCGGGATAGTTCCCCTCAGTAAAAAATTC
>JAUNLE010000081.1 GCA_030532415.1 Coriobacteriia bacterium
ATCACTTCTTACCAGGTCATCCATGGTTAGAACACCATCAATGTCCACCCCAGAAGTCTCTTTGGCGCGTTTGATTTCATCTTCATTTCTAAACTGGAAACGACCCATGAATACTCCGCCAATTGCTTTAAGACCACAGGCAGCTAAAACGCCTTCGGGAGCACCGCCTGCTCCAAGATATAAATCAATGCCAGTACCATCAAGGGCGGTCGCAATAGCACCGAATACATCTCCATCAGAAATGAGTCGCACGCGAGCTCCGGCTTCACGAACCTCTTTGATGATCTGCTCGTGGCGCTCGCGATCAAGGACGCACACATTAACTTCTGAGACTGGTTTATTGTAGGCAGAAGCTACAGCTTGGATATTTTCAGCAACACTTTTATCGATATGAATTTTACCCTTGGCTAAAGGACCTGCTGCAATCTTATTCATGTAGGTATCAGGGGCATATAAAAGCGCGCCCTTTGGAGCAAGCGCAAGCGTTGTGAGCGCATTGGGCTGATTGTGGGCACACAGGTTGGTACCTTCAAGCGGATCAACTGCAATGTCAATTTCTATTCCGCCACGACCAAGCTCTTCACCAATGTAGAGCATAGGAGCTTCGTCGCGCTCGCCTTCGCCAATAACAATACGACCTGAAAAGTCCATTTCATTAAATGCATTGCGCATTGCTTCAACAGCGGCTTGGTCGGCATCGTTTTTCTTTCCCAGTCCTCGCCACTTGCTTGCGGCAATAGCAGCCTTTTCAGCTACCTCAACAAATCCCATGACAATTTTTGTGTCCAAAATGTCCCCCAATTTTTAACCGTAACATTTGTATTATAGCTATGCTTTACGTTTTAAGAGTGCGCAAAAATGGGCATCGGCTGAACCTTCTTGGACAAAGGTTCGTATCATTTTGTTATGCGAATGCTCAGTTAGCTTCTCTTTAAATTCCTTTGATATTCCTTTGCGATTTACAACATCATTGAGCTCAAAATCCTGACCCGCTTTGGAGTTCAAGAACTTCTGGACCATATCTTCATTTTCCATCTTGAGCACCGAACAGGTTGAATAGATAAGGGCGCCACCAGGCGCAACGTGTTTTGCAGTGTTTTTCAGCATCTTGAATTGAAGCGTATTGAGACTTTTGATAGCAGAAAGTTTAAGATTCCACACCAATTCAGGATGTCTTCTAAGCGTACCTGTTCCTGAACAAGGAGCATCAATAAATACGGTGTCGAATTGGCCTAGCCCTTCAAGATCTGATGCCTTTGTTGCATTACCATTTACGTGTTTTACGAAGTCTATGCCAAGTTTTTCTAAACGCTCTTTTGCAATTTTGGATTTATAGGGATAAAGTTCAAAGGCAGTAATATCAACGCGCTCTCCCTTGCGCGCTGCTTGTGACACGATATCGGCAGTTTTTGTACCTCTGCCGCTACCAATCTCAAGAATACTTCCCATCTCATTGGTTGCGACAAGTTTCGCAATCATTTGAGCAGAAAAATCCATAGGCAAAAAGCCATGAGAGTCAATAAGTCCACTGCGCAAAAATTCATGAGGAGTGTGAATTGACCATCCACCTGCAATGCCTAATATTGGAGTTGCAACAATATTGTGTGCATCGAAGATGTCTTGCACCTTTGTGTCGGCAGTTTTAAAAGGTATGGTAACCACAAAAAGCGGCGCAGGCTTTAATTGAGATGACATAAGTGATCTGGTTCTGGTAGTTCCCAGTGAATCTTCTATCAATCTTGCTAGCTCAAGAGGAAAACCAGTAGAACGAGCAAGCGCCTCAAAGGATTCTTGTGGGTCTCCATATGGAAAGGATTGCGCGTCTTCTGCAATCTTGCGCAAAACAGCATTGGCAAGCCCACTTCCATGCTTTGCCGTTATTTTCGCAAGTTCAACACCCTGATCTACCACCACATATGGCTCTTTGTGTAAAAAGAACAATTCAAAGGTCGCAATGCGCAACACATCTCTAAGTGCAGGAGCAAGTTTGTTTGGCTTGTCTACATACTTATCGATTGCTTCATCCAAGATACCAAGCGAAGAAGTCACACCTAAGACGAGCTTTGTTACAAAAGCCTGGTCTTCAAAGGAAAGGTGCTTTAAGGATGGCGAGGTGTATATGAGGTTTCGCACATAACTTTTATGAGCACGTGCATAACTTAAAATGTTAAGCGCTTCTTTTCTCGCAGCACTGGCACAACTCATAAGGCGCCCCACGAACCGTTTTCACTACGGATTCCTTGGATAAAGGAGGATGCGTCCATTTCAGATTTTCCATCTGGTTTTAGACGTACTATTTCAAAGGATGCATCTTTTGCTCCAAGTACCAGGCGTTTTCCTAGAATTTGTGCTTGACCTGCTTCGAGTTTTTCGCTACTTGCTTGCGCTTTTAAAACTCTGACATTTCTATCAAATATACGAGCTTTTGCAGGGGCAGAATCACTGGATGCTTGAATCTTCAACAAAGCTTCTCTTTGTGTTAAATCGGGGTGTAAGCGCATTTCTCGCTTATCAATTTTTTGGGCATAGCTCACGTGACTTTCATCTTGCAAAGTCCATTCGAGCGAGCCTGCTTCAAGCTTTTCAAGAGCGCTTAGTAATAAGTCCGCTCCTAGCTCTCCTAACTCTTCAGTAAGTTCTTCGGAGGATTTATTTCCAACTTCTGTTTGAGCTTGAAGTGCAAAAGCACCCGTATCAAGCCCTTCTTCCATCTTCATAATCGAAACGCCTGCATAGGGCTCACCCGCTAAAATAGCGCGCTCAATTGGAGCAGCACCGCGATAAGCAGGTAGAAGTGAAGCATGAATATTAATGCACAAGGCAAGATCTATAACCCGTTTGGGCAGAATTGCACCGTAAGCTGCTACAACAATAAGCTCAGGATTAAGCGCCTTAAGTTCGTTGAAGACCTCATCTGATTTAAGCGAATTAGTCTCAATGATAGGACTTATATTAAGAGCCTGAGCCTTCTCTTTAATTACAGACGGATAAAGTTTTTTGCCACGAGATGAAGGTGCATCGGGTCGAGTCACAACACCCACAATCTCATGGGTCTTATGTAATTTTTCTAAAGCTGGTCGCGCAAACTCTGGCGTCCCCATAAATAAAATACGCAAAATTTATTCAACATCCCCTGGTTTTGCCCCACGATTAAGTGCTTCATTGTATTGGCTTAAAGCAGAAATTCTTTGTGATGCAGGAAGGCGCTCGAACATGGTAAGTCCGTGCGTGTGGTCAATCTCATGCTGTAAGCAGCGACTTAAGATATCGCCGCTTGCTGAAATCTCATGATAATCACCGCGTAAATCCTGATAAGAAACAACTACATCTTTATAGCGTTCAATTTCAAAACTTACTCCTGGTATTGACAGACAACCTTCATAGCCAATCATAGTATCTTCAGAATGATCAATGATTACGGGATTAACTAGGGCAAGAGGTGCAATTTCTTCATCTTCACCATAGTTAGTTTCAACAATTATTAAGCGCTTTAAAACTCCAACCTGCGGTGCAGCAATACCCACACCGTTCGATGCATACATCGTGCGGGTCATATCTTCGGCAAGTTTTACTAAAGCATCATCAAATTCGACCACTTCTTCAGTATCGGTACGCAATACAGGATCTGGCGACAGAACTACTTTTAAAGTTTGTGACATATGAGTATCTCCATATCTAGACCCTACATAAAATCGTAAGGATTAATATCAATAGCTAGGCTAATACTTTTTTGTACCCTAATTTCTTTTATTGCGCCCATGATAAGCGGAGCAAGCTTGAAATCGAGCGGGGCCTTAATAAGCAAATGATAGCGGTACTTATCTTGAGCCTTTGCAATTATACAAGCTACGGGACCTAAAAACTCAAGACCTTCGAGCTTTTGAGCCCTTTGGTGGGCGCGCATCACTTCATAAAGTTTTGTTAGTTCCTCCATAACTAACTTTTCATGTGAACCCCACATAATAATATTCGCGAGCTGCACAAAGGGAGGATAGCCAGCCTCTTTTCGCTCTGATAGAGCTTGTTTGAGAAATAGATCTCGATTATGGCTGGCAACTGCCTTGAGCGCAGGATGCTCTGCCCAGTAAGTTTGTATTAAAACTTTCCCTGGTTTTTCTCCCCTACCTGCACGACCTGCAAACTGCTCTAACAAACTGTACGTTTTTTCGGCGGCTCTAAAATCGGGAACATTAAGCGTGGTGTCGGCATTGATAACTGCGGCTAGGGTAACCTCTGGAAAATCAAGGCCTTTTGCGATCATCTGTGTTCCTAAAAGCACCGCACATTTCGCATTATCAAAGGATTCTAATACCTTTTCATGCCCAAGCTTTCCTTTGGTTGTATCGGCGTCCATGCGAATTATCTCTACCTGGTCAGATAAGAGCGCCTTAAGCTCATCTTCAACACGTTGTGTTCCACTACCAAAAGCCCTCAAATAGGGAGAGTCACATTCAGGACATCGAACGAGCATGGGATAAGAGCGACCGCAGGTATGGCACTCAAGCGTGTGCGTACGTTCATGCACCGTAAGCGAGGTCGAACAGTGCTCACAGCGCGGCACATATCCACACTCACGACACAGGAGAAAATGTGCGAAACCGCGACGATTAAGGAGCATGACTGCCTTTTCTTCACGCTCGATCACGCAATTGAGCTCGTGTAAGAGGGTGCGCGAAAACATCTTGCGATGACCCTCACCAAATTCTTGAGCCATATCGATCAGTTCCACGGGTGGAAGCGATCGCTTATTTACGCGCTCGGACAAAACGATACTGC
>JAUNLE010000082.1 GCA_030532415.1 Coriobacteriia bacterium
TTAGTAAGAAAGACTTTAGTAAAAAAGGTCGACAGCTAAACTAAATCATCAAGCTGTCGACCTTCAAACTATCAAACTGTCTTTATGAGAAAAAACTTCTGCGTTATCTACACACGAGTTACGTAGTGACCATCACGGGTATCTACACGAACTTTTTCACCCTGGTCAACAAACAAAGGAACCTGGACAATTGCTCCAGTCTCAAGAGTAGCTGGTTTTGAACCGCCTTGTACAGTATCGCCCTTGAAGCCTGGTTCGGTTTCAACAATCTCAAGCTCAACAAACATTGGAGGCTCTACACCGATAAGTTCGTCTCCTGCATATTGAATGAGACAGACATCATTTTCTAAAAGCCATACGTTTTTATCACCAATGATTTCTGATGGAACGGCTATCTGATCAAAAGTTTCGTTATCCATGAAATAATAGCTGGTGCCATCGTTATAAAGATATTGCATCTCTTTGGTCTCGATGCGAACATCTTCAAACTTTTCGCCCGATCTAAAGGTTACATCATTTATGCGACCAGTTTTAATATCACGAAGTTTGGTACGAACGAATGCAGCGCCCTTACCTGGTTTTACGTGTTGAAACTCAACGATGGTATACATCTTGCCATCATAGATAATACCTATGCCGTTTTTAAAATTTGCTGTAGAAATTGTTGCCATTACGTGCCTTCCTATAGTAATCTCTCACGCTTTCTTATAAGCATAACCTATATAGTTTATAAAATTTGAAGCTCATGTGTCGACTGCGTAAAGATATCAATTCCTTCTTCAGTAATAACACCATAATCTTCAATTCTCACGCCACCTTTTTGTGGCAAATAAATACCGGGCTCAATCGTGACCACATGACCAGGGACAAAGGTATGCTTATCGCGCAGACCATATACGGGCTCTTCATGAATTTCAATACCTACACCGTGTCCAAGACCATGCTTAAAATAATCACCATAGCCAGCTTTAGTTATCATATCAACTGCCTTTTGATGCATTTCACTACCTATTACACCTGGTTTTGAAAGGCGCGTAATCTCTTGGTTGGTATTGAGAACAATCTCATAAATTTCCTTTTGCCACTCAGCAGCTTCACCCATTACCATAGTTCTCGTCATGTCTGAATTATAGTCGCGATACGAGGCGCCATAGTCTAGTAAGAGAAAGTCTCCTTTTTCCAGTTTTCTATCACTTGGTTTTGCGTGAGCATTTGCAGTATTTGGACCAGAGGCAACAATGGATTCAAAGGCAAGACCATCGGCGCCTTCTGAATACATATAACCTTCAAGTTCTGCCTGGATTTGCTTTTCTGTCATACCCACCTGTACGAACTCAAGCATGTGACTAAAGGCTGCATCCGTAATTGCTTGGGCGTGGCGCATAAGCTCAATCTCTTCTGCATCCTTAATCGCGCGCATCTCAACTAAGTCATTATGGAGAAACACGAAGTTAATGACTGCAGAAGCATCTTGCGAGGCTCTTAAGATACTTTGATACAAGCTTACGCTTAGGCTGTCCTCTAGTGCTACCACACGTGAATGAGTTTCGATTGCTTTTTGAACAATCCACTCATTGTGGCGGACATTATCCTCATCAAAACGCCAGATGCTATCCTTTCCAAGGCGCTCGATAAAGGTGTTATAGTAACGAGAATCAGTATGAACGAAAAGCTCATCTTGGGTGATAAAAGCGGTATGAGCGCTTTCAAAATCAAACACACGCTCGGCGCCCGTAAGCCAACGCAAATCGGGATTGTTACGAATAACAACTGCATCATAACCTTTTTCAGCAGCAAGTTTACGAACTCGAGCGATTCTTGTTTCGAGTGACATGACCTCTCCTTTGATTCTGTGATTCTCTCTATCGAATATGCGCCTTATTACCTTATGCGCCGCGACGTTTATGCGCAGGAACAAGCTCGCGCCTAGTATTGCAAAATGCTTCAATATGCATGACTAAAACCGATTGATCAACACTCATTTGAGTGAATTCTCCTGGTTTTTTAGGAAGCTTAACAAGAACTTCGTCTGGAATTCCTTCAGCCTCCTGCTCCTCTTGACTAAGTTGCAAGAATTCAGGCTCTTTGCCCAATAAGGTGATGAAAAATTTTTCTTCATCTATATCAACTTCAAGCGGCTTTACTCCTACTTTTTCTAAATATGAATCGAGCATATCGACATAGGCAGTATCAAAACCGGCAAGCTCAGAGGCCAATCTTGCTTCAAAACGCATGCCTTCGGCAAGGAGCTCCCCTTCATAAAACTTTCCACGACCTATAGCTTTTTCTAAAGCACTCGAAACCCAGCTGCCAAAGGAATACTCTGGGTAGTCCTTCAGTTCTTCTACTCCATCAACTTCCTTATAGAGTTTGGATAAGGCATACAGTGCGTCACTTAGAGCAGTTACATAGTGCAACTGGTCTCGCTTTGCAATTTCTTCGGCATGTAAATACAAATTATTGAATTGATACAGTGACTGACCAATCGCTCTTTGTAAGAAAACGGGAAAAACATCACGAAGCGTTTTAACACCGAGGCTGCGTTCGGCTATTTGATCATAGAGCGCAAAGCTGGGTTTAGGTTCAAAACCTATGAGCGATTTATATTTACCTACGTTAATTTTCCCAGATAAAAATGGTACTTTTAAGGCCGCCTGAGGAGTAGTTACCACATAGGCGTATGCTGCTTTGTTGTAGAGTAAATCAGACACAAACGCGCCCAGTTCAAGCACACTTTCATTGCCCACAATCAAGACAAAATCGCAATCAAGGGCTTCTTTTTCGTGTATGCGTGCAAGAGCACGACCGGCTTCATCGAAATTTTTCGCCTCATCACCATAGCGAATTGCATGGGTGACGCTCGTAATACCAGCTGACTCAAGTTTTTCATACACCTTAAACGCCATACGCGGCTCATCAACCGCATTGGTGAAGATAAGTACTTTTTCAACATCAGCTTTTATAGCACGTATATCTTCGGCTAAGGTATCTAAGACGTCCTCTCCTATACGAAAGGTATAGTCCTTTTTATTGAGGCGTGAAAAGCTAATGTCTCTTATCACAAAAGTCCTTCATTCCACAAAAGCTCACCAGCATAATTCGCAACATCCTTAAAGCTCATATCACGAATATCAATACTATAGTCAGCCGCTTTCTTATACAAAGGAAGACGATGCTCAAAAAGTCTTAAGGTCTCCTCATATTCACCCAGTAACGGGCGGTGACGACGACTTCTGATTTTTGCAAGTGCGCCATCGTAATCGATGTCTAGATATACAACTTTACCAAGTTCTTTAAGCAAATCGAAGTTTTCTTCCACCTCAACAATGCCATCACCGCAGCTTACGAGAAATGAGCGCTCATTTCTCAAGCTTGCAAGTGCCTCGGTTTCAAGTTTTCGAAATTCATCTTCGCCATAGCGTTCAAAGATTTCTCGAACGGTCATGTTTGTATTGCGACTAATAATCTTGTCGGTATCAACGTATTTGCGTTGAAACATAGTGCCTAAATTGCGTGCGAGGGTTGTTTTTCCTGCACCCATAAAGCCAATAAAGAAGATATGGTCGCCGCCCGTGGCGGCAGAATTAGCGTTATCCGTCATAAATTATGCTTCCACTATCAGTTTATTCATTTCTACTATTGAAACGATTCTATACATTTTTGAAGCCTTATATACCCAAATGGAGTATAAACCAGGAAATGACAATATATGGCCCGAAAGCTAAGGAGTTTTTTCTTTGGATAAGTGCCGATACAATGAAAAGTACACAAGCTCCAAGCAAAAGCAGAAGGATGTCTTCATGAAGTACCATGCCCATGATACTCAGAAGTTTAATATCCCCCATTCCAATTACCGTCTTTTTAAAAACAAACTCGGCTCCAAGACTTACAATCATAAGAACTAAAAAGCTGGCTAAAAGCCACAGCACATCCTTGAAAAGATGGGCTTCAAGAAAACTTAAGCCAAGCGCGCTTAGAAAAAGAGCTAGAAGATAAACGTTGGGAATAAGCTCATATGCCTGGTCGTAGCGTCCAATTAAAATCATAAACAAAACGAAGACGCACAGCGCAAAAGAAGCCGGTAGCTCAAGTGTCGTTAATAGAACAGTAGCAATACTGACAAGCACGGCCGCAAAAAACTGAAAGAGGCGCATTTATAACTCGGTGAGCTTCTCTTCAAGAGGGATACCTCGAAGAATAATTTTATCGAGCTTTCTTAGCTGTACGGTATGCCACAAATCTTTTTGTGTAAGAGGCTCAACTAAAACCGACCTCATACCTACTAAGTTTGCTGCAACAATATCGGTAAAAATTTGATCTCCCACCATAAGGGTTTGAGACGCAGTTACCTCAAGTTTTCTCATAGCACGAATCAAACCGAAGGGAAGCGGCTTTAAAGCTTTTATCAGGTAGTCTATTTCGAGCTTTTCAGCATCATGGGCAACGTAAGGTTTAAAGCTGTTTGAAACAATCATCGCTTTAATGCCCTCTTGTTTGAGCTCACGAATCCAAGGTAAAACATCATCCTCAAGTATATGGCCTTCCCTTGAGACAATCGTGTTATCACGGTCTATAAGCACTGCTCGTATATTTGCTTTG
>JAUNLE010000010.1 GCA_030532415.1 Coriobacteriia bacterium
ACAATTCATATCAACACAAATGCGCCAAGGACCTCGCTCCGTTTGAATTTCCACGATCGGAGCATTGCAATCGGGGCATGTTTCTCCCGTAGCTACAATTTTGCCTCTTGCTGGAAGCGGGTAACTTACCCCACAAAGCTCAAAGTTGGTACAGCGAATAAAACGCTTGAGCGTTCTCTCATTTTTATGGGCAACCAGGTCTCCGTGCCTGCCTTCTTCAGCACACACATGACAAGTCCCCACAATAACGTCTTCTTCTTTATTCGTTGGACACAGCGGGTCAACACACATCGTATAGGCCTTCTGCCTAAAAGGCCTTACCATAATTTGCGGTTTACCACACACCGGACAAGGTTCATCGACTGGATCAATTTTTCCTTTTGGAACAGGGTAAACCACATCACAATCAGGCCAGTTTGAGCAGCCAATAAAACTCGACTTCGTCTTTGGCGAGTGTTTCATGAGCAGGTCGTTGCCACATTTTGGACAAGCACCCACGCGAGCGTCTGCTGTTACGGCATCGCTTATTGCTTCGCCTAAATCGTCTTTGTGATCAATTAAATCATCGAGCATACCCGAAAGCATTAATCGAGAATGATTTACTACATCTTCTTGTGTACGATTGCCTAAGGCTACCTGCTCCATTTCGCTTTCAAGTTCGCTTGTCATAGTAGGAGAAGTTACCTTGGGAGCATACTTTGTGAGCGCTTCAATAATCGCCATACCTAATTGGCTTGGTTCGATTGGATCGTTTTTAACGTACTTAACCTGATACAGGCGCTCAATAATAGAGTGTCGGGTAGATTTAGTGCCTAGCCCTGCTTTTTCCATTTCTTGGATAAGCTTTCCTTGAGAATAACGGGCAGGTGGTTCTGTTTGCTTGGCTTCTAGATCCAAGCTTTCAACCTGAACGATATCGCCCTTTTCAAGTGCTGGAAGCGTCTCGTCTTTTTTCAAACCAAAAGGATAGATTGCCCGAAATCCTGGCTTTACTAAGACATCTCCGCTTGCAAGCAACTCTTCACCTTTAATATCAAAACTGAGCTTTGTACCCTCAATTGTTGCAGGATCACCTAAGGTAGCTAAAAAGCGTCTTGCAATTAAATTATAAAGTTTCCATTCCTCGGGCTTCATCTTATCGGGATCTCCCGCTGCTACCGGATGAATAGGAGGATGGTCTGTTGTTTCTTGCTTTCCCCTGCTTGGATGCAGTGGGCTTTTCAAAATATCGAGTGCATATTGACGATATTGAGGAACCGCGCTCAAGATCTTTACCGTATCAGCTAGCTGCAGTGATTTTGGGTACACTGTATTATCCACACGAGGATAAGAAATGTAACCATTCATGTATAAAGATTCTGCAATACGCATTGTCCTTGCAGGCGAAAGTCCTTCTGCAGAAGCAGCTGATTGAAGGGAAGTCGTGTTAAACGGGGCAGGCACTGCTTGTGTGCGTGACTTCTTCTCTACATTAATTACCTGAGCTGTTTTTTCATCCTTAATCTTTGCAAAGGCACTTTCTGCTTGATTTTTGTCCTTAAAGCGTGCTGTTTTATGACTGACCTTAAAGCTTTGGTCTTCAGCACTCATCATACCTTTGATCTGCCAGTAATCCTCGGGAATAAAGGCTTGGCGCTCACGCTCTCGCTCGGCCACTAAGGCAAGGGTCGGCGTCTGGACTCTACCAGCGCTTCGAACGTTTCCAAAACCACCAAACTTCGCCAAAGTAAGGTACCTCGTGAGAACAGCTCCCCAAATTAAGTCAATATGCTGACGAGATTCTCCGGCACTTGCTAGGTCATGGTCAAGTTCAACAAGATTTGAAAAAGCATGTTCGATTTCGCCCTTAGTAATGGCAGAATATCGTGCACGACTAATTTTTGCTTCGGTGTTTACCTCGAGCACCATATTGAGCGCATCAGAACCGATGAGCTCCCCTTCTCTATCGAAGTCGGTTGCAATAATGATATGTTCAGATTTCTTCGCAAGATTTTTTAGACTGCGAATAATGTCTTTTTCAGCAGGCTCCTTAATTACGGGCGCCCAAACCAAATAAGGAAGGGATTCAATTTTCCAAGCTTTGAGCTCTACTCCATCTTCCACGAAAGGTTTTTTCTTCTTAAACGGAGGTTTATCAAGCTCGCTTGGGATATTTGTAGATGAAATCTCGCCTTCTTTATCAATCGCGTTCCAACCAGAACGCTTGGCATATTGTAGTTTTAAAGGAAAATCGGGAGCTAAAATATGGCCTCTTAGACCAACCGTAACCCAATCTTCTCCCTTGTGTTTAAATCGATAAATTGGAGTTTGATACACCTTATCGGCAACTGGTTTACCTGCGGTATTTAAAAGCTCAGCAATTTTTTGTGCTGCATTATTTTTCTCGGTTACAACCAAAACCATTAAGAAAACTCCTTAAAGTACTATTATTTGTTTTGAGCGCGCTTCGCTCTAATTTGTGTGCGCAGCCACTCGACAAGTTCAGCTACACCATCTCCTTTGGTTGCTGAAATCTTTTTGACCTGGGCTTGTGGATTAAGCTTGCTCATTTCGGTGTCGAACGCATCCATATCGAAGTCGAACACAGCTAGCGTATCAACCTTGTTAACAATAACCAAATTCGCTGCTTGAAATACTCCAGGATATTTAAGCAGTTTGTCATCCCCTTCTGGAACAGACAAAATCATAGCTTTAATATCTTCGCCTAAATCAAAATCAACGGGACATACAAGGTTGCCAACGTTTTCTAAAATTATTAAATCGAGCGATGCTAAATCGAGCGCATCAATTGCCTTGCTTATCATCTTTGCCTCTAAGTGGCAAATGCCACCCGTATTAATTTGCACCGCAGGACAACCTGTCTTTTTAATGGTTTGCGCATCAACATCACTTGCAATATCGCCCTCAATGACGCCAATGGCAAATTCATCCTTAAGGCCGTCGATAAGTGAAAGTATTGTTGAAGTCTTACCAGAACCAGGTGACGATAGGAGATTTATGACATAGACCTTATGTTCGTCAAAACGCTCACGATTTTTTCTCGCAAGACGATCATTACTATCAAGGATTTTACTATCAAGCGAGATTTCTTTTGTAGCCATCACTGCATCCCTTCAGCCTAAGGATTATTCATCTATATCAAGTTCAATAGAGGCAACTTCTAATTCTCGCCCCTTAAGCACTTGGGTCAAAGGAGAATCACATTTTGGACAGCGAAGATCGTATCGCGTGTGTTCAAACTCATGACCGCATTCAATACAACGTGAATACGGTTGAATTTCTATAACCTCTAAGACTGCATCTTGTGCAATAGTATCTTCTTTTAGAATGTCGAAAGCAAATTGCAAAGATTCCTCGACTGCTTCGACCATAACTCCGATACGCAAACTAATCTGATTGATTTTTTGCGCATCATGTTCTTGCGCAACGCGTATGACATTGTCCATAACAGAAGACATGATACCGAATTCATGCATCTTTATTCAGTTTCTGTTGGAGCAAGTTCCAAGGATTCTTCTTGCTTTTGCTTTTGTATTCTTTTAGCAAGCACGAGTCTTGAAAGTAAGAGCGACACTTCATATAAGACTACCATTGCGGCAAACATAAAGAACATGGTGACCGGTGAGGCATCGGGAGTTACCATCGCACAAATGAGCATGAGCACAATGTATACCACGCGCCAGTTTTCTCTAAAGAAACGATACGGCACAATATTGAAAACAATGAGGTAGAAGATGACCATTGGAAGTTCAAAGGCAATTCCAAAGGCTATCTCGAAGAGTAAAATAATTCTAATGTAGTTCTCTGCATCTGGGACGATTTGTCCGATTGCTGCCGACTGAGAAGTAAGCCAATTAAATGCAGGATCTAGAATAATAAAGTAACAAAATACGATACCTACAACAAAAAGAAAGGTTCCTACAAATATGGTAGGAACGACCCATTTTCTTTCATTTGGTTTAAGAGCAGGTAAGAAGAAGGCTAAGAACTGCCACAAAATTAGCGGAGCACATATAACCACAGCGGCATACATTGCAACTTTAAAGCGCAGCGAAAAACCGCCGAGCGCCGTAAGAACCGCAAGCTCTTCTCCTTTTGGAAGATAACTTGCGATAGGCATTTTTAAAATTTCAATAATTGCAGGAGTACCAACATACATAACTGCTGCTGCAATAAATAAGGAAACAAAAATAATGGTGAGACGACGTCTTAATTCACCAAGATGATCCATAAGGGGCATGCGAGCTGGTCCGATTGGCATAATGCTTAACGAGACTCTTATAAAGAGTTCTCATCCCCCTCTCTCGATTTCTTTTCTTTTGTGATTCCGTACAACTTATCTGCTACCGAGGCCTCATCTTCACCTTTACCTTTTGAAAGCGCTTCTTTTTCAGCTTTTTCACGGGCTAGGCGAGCCTTTTTCTGAGCGAAGGTTTCGCCTTGAATTTCTTTTTTCTTAACGGTGCTGGTGTCAAGCGGTGCATCTTCAGATGTAGATGAGCTTTGACTTGCAGATGTGCTTGCAGATGCGCTCTTCGCCTGCTTTGCCTCGGGCGCTGCAGAATTTTCAAGCTTTTCGACTGCTTTTTGTGCAGGCTCTTTCTTTTCGCCCGTAAATTCTTTAAATATGCCAGAGATTGTGTCGTTTAAGGGCTCATGATCGCCATCGGGATCATAAACTTCCTGTCTTACGACCTTATTCATTTCTTCTTGAGCATTTCTAAACTGTCTAATTGCACGCCCAATTGTTCTTCCCATTTGGGGCATTTTGTCAGGTCCTAGTATCAGAAAACCAAACAGCAATATTAAGACAAGCTCGGTACCACCAATTCCTAGCACGTTTGTTCCTTTCTACAGCACACGTGCCACTTAGAACAAAGGCTCCTTGTGGATTTCCAGTTCTTTATCAACACCCAACATCTCAAAAATGCGCAAGATATTATCATGCGGAATAACTACTTTAAGCTTGATATCTTTATCCTTTGCAAGGTGAGCAGCACCCATCAAAACGCCAATACCGGTAGAATCAATGTAAGGAGCTTTGCTCATATCAATGATAACGATATCGTTTTGTGTTTTATCAAGAAGACCATTGAGAGATTCACGAAGCGTATCTGCGTTTGATACGTCAATCTCTCCTTCAATAGCTAAAACGCATTCCTTCGTGTCGCAATTTTGATCAATTTTTAGATCCATATAAGCTTTGCTCCTTAATTACCCTCTGCACTTGTTTCACTCGAGTCCGATGCCGCCTTGCTTTCGTCCATAAGATTAAGAACTTCAAGACGCCCCTCTATATAAGGCTTTATCATTGGGGACTCTTCTTCGTCCACTACTTCAAGTGCCTTAGTATATGCATCACGTGCTTCGTCAACTTTTTTATCTGCCTCATATAACATACCTAAATTCGCCCAGGCAGGTCCATATTCAGGCGACCTTTCAGTGATTGCCTTCACATCATTAATAGCCTCTTCAGTCTTTCCTGCATAAAAAAGACTCAAAGCTCTGTCAATTTCTACAGAATCTGAAGGCGAGAGCACCAAAATTTTGTCATAAGCTTCGGTGGCCTTTGCAAAAATGCTCTCCATGTGGTTTTTGTTCGCCTCTGATTCTTCACTATACGGTAGAAGCTGAACTCCCCAATTGTAGTAGGCCTGCGCAAGATCATTGAGCATAGCAACATTTTCTGGGTCTTTTTCTAACCTTTTATTCAGCGCGTCAATTGCCGGGGTAAAAAGCGCGTCAACATCCCTTGCGTCATTTGGAGAATCATCATCTGGATTGCTGCCATCAGTTTGGCTTTGCTCGACCTGTCCACCCTGCGATTTATCTCCAGAGAAAAATGCTGAAAGCGAAGGTAACATCATAGTTATGACGAGTATAAATGCAAAGATTGCAATAACTACCTTCATAAACGGAGATGTGCGATCACTTTTATTAGTAACTATCTTTTTTTCACCATGGGCATCTACCATAGGTTTTTTCTTTGCCACTGGACGTACTCCATCTAAATAAAATCGAACCGATATAGCACTTTATAGTACCACGTTACTGTCTAAGCTTCATACGAATCTGCTCAGCCTGCATAAGCGTATCCTCTAATTCTATATGTGAGCTGAATTTTCCGTGGTCAAAAAGGATTTTACCAGCAACCATTGTCATCAAGAGATTTCTACTATCTGCAGTATTTACTATCGCTGAATTTGGATAGTGTGTAGGAATTTGATGTGAGTTAGACAGGTCAATGGCAATTACATCGGCTTGTTTGCCTACTTCTAAAGAACCAACTTTGTCGTCAATGGCAAGCGCGCGGGCTGCATCAATGGTTGCCATCTCAATCATGTCTTTAGCAACTAAGATGTCATTGGTAAGTTGGCGCGCACGCTGTGCAAGCATGGCAAAGTGCATTTCGTTAAACATCTCAAGTCCGTCTGAAGCAGCAGCAGAATCAGTTCCAAGCGCAACCGTAATACCAGCTTTTCTTAGTTTAACGATTGGAGCTAATCCCATCGCAAGCTTAGCGGTTGCCGTTGGGCACACAACGACCTTTACGCCTCTGTCGGCAAGTCTTTTGATATCGCTATCGTCCACGTGAACAACATAGCTTGCAAGTAAGTTACTTGCATCTAAAATTCCCCAGTTATCTGCATATCTCACCGGAGAAACACCCGTTGGCATGAGTTCTTTTGACTGAATCGACGAGATCGCCCGAGTTTTTGGATCGTTTGAATCAAGAGCAAAAGAGGAAGTTCCATCGTGAATAAAGGCGTATTCTTCTCGTGAACCAGATAGTTGCATGGCAACTCGAGCGCCGTCTTTACCGTATTCACCAAGCTTCTTCAGCATGCGAGGATGGCAGATATATAAGGGAGCAGCGGCAAGACCGAAGTCCATTAAATCCGAGCAATTTTTACGCAATTCATCAAGTCGCGCGAGCGCCTCTTCAAATTCTTCATCAACCTTTTCATGGCTCGTAGCGCCAACTTCTTGATACACAATTGCGCGAAGTCCACTTTGAGCTAAAGGTCCTACTGAAGCGCCATGACTCGAAGCATCAGCTATCGTGGTAATTCCTGAACTAATAGCCTCGATAACACCCATTTTCGAAGAGATTTCCCAGTCATGCTGCTCAAAAAGACGGGCTTTTTCTGTAATATAGGCAATCCAAGGTCCATAGGGCATGTCATTTAAGATGCCGCGAAATGCCGTATATTCAAGCTTTGTATATGCATCAACAAAACCTGGCATTAAGGCAGCAAGACCAAAGTTTTTAAGCTCATCATCTGGGTATTGAGCCCTTAATTCATCCACATGACCAATTGCGACAATCGTGTCATCAACAATCCTAATCGCACCATTTTCTATATGTGCCGAACTAACTGGAAGTAAATACTTTGCTGTTAAAATCATCTTCAGGGTGCACCCCCTATTTCGTCGCCGTATATAAGCTAACAATTCCCGTGCTTAATGGTTTTGACCTTACCGTACTAAAACCGCATGCATGAAGTTCTTGATCAATAACTTCACGAGGCGGGAAATTCTGAATTGACTGCGTAAAGTACTCAAAGCCATCTTTATTCTGCGAGAACAGGCCGCCAATTGTGGGTATTGCAACATCTAAATAAAAATTATAGAGCTCTCGATACCCAATGGTCCTTGGAGTTGAAAACTCCAAAATAATGTAGCGACCACCTTCTTTGAGAACCCGATATGCTTCTTTCATGGCTTGAAGTCTATCTTCAAAATTTCTAATTCCGTAGGCAACGGTCACCAAATCAAAGCTTTCGTCTTCATAAGGCAAATCCATTGCATCTTCGACTTCAAAGCTCATCTTGACGCCATTTGACATACCTTGAGCATAGCGTGCTTTAGCAACTTCAAGCATTTCTTCACAAAAATCTGTGACGACAGCTTCTTCGGGGCGACAACGATTCGCAACACAAAAGGCAACATCGCCCGTACCTGAAGCACAGTCAAGCATTCGGTGAACAGGCTTTGTGTCGGCTTCCTTTGCCACCTGCTTAAGCCAAGCTTTGTAACGACCGAAACTGCATACTTGATTAAACTTATTATATTTTGGCGCTAGTTCTGAGAAAATGTCACAAACCATCTGAGACTTATGATTCACGATTTTGAAGAACCTTTCTTGCAACGAGATATTTATACACGCATGAAACAACTCTAAGCGCTACTTCTAATTCTTCAAGCTTAGGATAAGATGGGCAGATGCGCACGTGTGAGTTATGTGAATCCTTAGCATGAGGATAACTTGAGCCCGCTGCGGTCAAAACAACTCCATACTCTTTGGCCATAGCAACTAATTCAGCAGCAAAAGGCTCGTGGAGGAAGAGCGACACAAAATAGCCGCCCTTTGGCTTTGTCCAATGTGCTAGGTCTGTTTGCGCAAATTCTTCATTAAAAATGGCTTCTGTTAGTTCAAACTTGGGACGAAGCACCTTGGCCTGTTTCATCATGTGTGCTCTTAAACCTTTTAGATCGCTAAAAAAGCGAGCATGACGAAGCTGGTTCACCTTATCGAAGTTGATGGTATAGCTTTTAATTAAGTCAATCTGCGCTTGGATATTTTTAGGTGAAGCGCTAAAAGCACCCACACCTGCGCCTGGAATTGTCATCTTCGAAGTTGAAGCAAAGGTATAAACCATATCCTCGTTACCGTATTTTTTTGCCTCTTGGTACAAATTGAGCACATGATCTTGGTCGTCAGGATACAAGTGGTGCTCTATATATGCATTGTCGTTATAGATTCTAAAATCTTGTGCCGCAGGCTTAAGTTGGGCGAGACGAAGCATCACTTCATCAGAAAAGCTTATGCCTGTTGGATTATGGTATTTAGGGTTAATCCAAATACCTTTTACATGAGGATCTTTGACAAATTCCTCAACCTGGTCCATGTTTGGACCAAAGTCCGTCATCTCAACTTCAATGAGCTCAAAGCCTAACTGGTCGCTCATAATAAAATGGCGGTCATAACCTGGAGAAGGACAGAGGAATGCACGCTTTGTATCTTCAATTTGAGGAGCCTCGCCCAAAACGCCAAAGATAAGTCCACGAACAAGGACATCGTACTCGAAAACCAGCGAAGAATTTCCTAAGATTATCAGCTCATCTTCATCCACTTCAAGCATTTCAGAAAAGAGCTTAAGCGCACTTGGACTTCCCTTGAGCGCTCCGTAATTTTTTACGTCAACGCCCTCGTCAATAAAATCTGAATCGGCATGAAGCGCATCAAAAAGCTCGTTGGAAAGATCAACTTGCTCAGGGCTTGGTTTACCGCGCGCCATATTCAGTTGAAGGTTTTGAGACTTAAAAAAAGCGAGCCTCTCTTCAAGCTCGCTTAATTCTTTTGCTAGTTGAGCATCATCGAGGCTCTTATAGTAGTTCATGAAAAAGCGCTCCCTTTAAGATTATGCAGGTCTTAAAGATTATAGCGCCAAATTATGAGAAAACACCGCTAATATAATCTTTGGTTCTTTGATCTTGCGGGTTGTTGAAAAGCTCATGTGTGTCGTTGAACTCTACAAGCTCGCTAGGACGATCACTACTTTCTCTTAAGAAAAATGCCGTCTTGTCAGACACGCGGGTTGCTTGCTGCATATTGTGCGTTACTACCACAACGGTTACATATTTCTTAAGATCGTTGATCGTTTCTTCGATTTGTTTTGAAGAAATTGGGTCGAGCGCACTCGTAGGCTCATCCATTAAGATAACGCGTGGAGAAGTCGCAAGCGCACGTGCAATACAAAGACGCTGCTGCTGTCCACCAGACAAATCGAAGGCATGCAAATTCAGGTTATCTTTTACCTCGTCCCACAGCGCCGAGCGCTTCAGGCACACCTCTACGATTTCATCCAAATCTGATTTATTGTGGATTCCTTGTACACGTGGCCCATAGGCAAGATTGTCATAAATTGACATAGGGAATGGGTTTGGTCTTTGGAAGACTTGACCTACACGTTGGCGCAGGTACACCTTGTCGTAGCCAGGCTGATTAATGTCTTCGCCGTCAAGAAAAATACGGCCGCCAACCACAACGTTTCCCAGTTCATCGTTCATTCTATTCAAACAACGTAAAATGGTAGACTTACCGCAGCCCGAAGGTCCGATAAGCGCAACCACGCTTTTAGGTTTTATTTCAAAACTAACTCCTGCAATAGCAGTGTTCGTTCCGTAAGTAACAGAAACATCTTCAAGCTTATAGTAACCAACTGTATCCGTATGTGCGTCGCTTGAATTGTCCTGTGCATCAAGACTTGTTGGTGCAGTCACTAAACTATCTTCAGTCAAAAGAGTAGCCTCCTCGCGCAGTGTATACTATATCCAATGATATACGGCGCTTCTTGAAAATTCGTGAACTATCAAGCTAAGGCGTTACAAGTTTGTTAAATTACTTTTCTAATTGGATTTTCTTGTGATTATTATTAAACTGAAAGAAGCAATATTCTTAGATTGATTGAGGAGACTCATGCCTACTATTCTCGTAATCGAAGATGACCCCACAATTCGTCTTACTATGGAATTCGCACTTACTAAAGCAAATTATGGTGTATCTACGGCAGCCGATGGATCAACTGGTCTAGATATTGCGAGAAAAATTAAACCCGACCTTATTTTGCTCGACTTGATGCTTCCAGGAATGTCTGGCATTGATGTTGCTCGAACGCTGCGTTTAACCGACAGCGAAACGCCAATTATTATGGTGACTGCGCTAGGTTCAGATGAAGATAAGGTTCGAGGACTAGATGCTGGGGCAGACGACTACATAACGAAACCTTTTTCTACCAAAGAACTGTTAGCTCGCATCCGCGCAAATATGAGAAGAGTTAATAAGTCTAGCGAGAAAACGGAAGATAAGATTTACGAGTACGGAGACTTAAGCATAGACACCTCTTCAACTCGAGTAAGTGTCAAAGATCAACTGATCAAGCTTCGTTCAAAAGAATATGAGCTCTTAGTTGCCATGGCGTCCAGACCAGGTGCACTTGCACGAAGAGAATGGCTTGCCCGCACTGTTTGGGGAGAAGAGTTTTTATCAACATCTCGAACCATCGACGTGCATGTTCGCCGCATTCGCAAAGCGATCGAAGGTATTAGCGACTATTACTTTATTCATACGGTACACGGCATGGGCTATCGTTTTGAAGCAGTTCATAAAACTGATGCTAAGCACAAGCCAGACCATGATGATTACGCCAATGAATAGTAAATACGTGCGCTGATATGCAAATTCCTTCACTATCAGAGCTTCGCGATAAGCTTTCCAGTTCAGGATGGAGAGGATTTTTGATTCTTTCCTATATATTAGTTGTCGCGGTGTTTGTAGTCTTATGGGTATGGCTTCTGCTGGTGCCCTTGCAAAGCACCTCCGTTGACGAACAGGCTGTTGCCTTGAGTTCGGTAGCCGACGCAACCGTTTACATTTTAGAAGAACACCCTGATTCAGATTTTAAAACAGTGGTTGAAAACGTCGCAAAAAACGACACGATGAGAGTAAGCATTATTGCGGCCAATGGCCACGTTTTAGCAGACTCAAGGCTTGACCTTGACGAACTTGACAATCATCTTGAGCGTCCAGAAATTGTATCGGCTCAAAAAGATGGAGTGGGAATTTCGGTTAGAACTTCTGACTCCGATAATAAGAGACGCATTTATGTAGCCAAGCAGTTTGAAAACGAAAAACATAAAGGTTATGTGCGAATTGCCGAGCAAATGAACGCTATCGACAAGGCAACGCGCAACGGGCAAATTAGTGGTTTCATTCTTTTAGTTATTGGCATCATAGTCTTAGGCATTGTTGCTGCTACCACCTTGCGTCGAGCCACCTCGCCTGTAGGTCATCTTGAACGAGTGCGCACAGACTTCGTGGCTAATGCTTCGCACGAACTTAAAACTCCTGTAGCTGGCATCAAGCTTTTAGCAGAATCACTCGAGATAGCAGCACATGACAAGGATTATGAAACGGTAGAAATATTTTCTCAACGACTGGGTGATGAAACTGAACGGCTGCAGTCTTTGGTAACTGACCTGCTTGATTTATCAAGACTTGAACAAAGCGATATTCAGGCTCGTAAAGGAGAGACCGACCTTCACGCAATTTTATCTGCCGAAGTCGAATCCAGACGTAGTTCCATAAACACAAAGGGACTGTATTTGAAGTTTATTGATAGCACCCCGCAAAATATTTCAACACGCTTTCCCATCTCGAGTTCTGACGCTGCACTTATCATCGATAACTTAATTGATAATGCGATTAGGTATACCGATGAGGGTGGCGTAACGGTTACCCTGTTTTGCGACAAAAAAGAAGCCCTCATAAAGGTAAGCGATACAGGAATCGGCATGAGCGCCGATGTCATCCCAAGAATTTTTGAACGTTTCTATCGCGTTGATGTGGCTCGTTCTCGCGAGCTTGGAGGAACTGGCCTTGGCTTGTCACTCGTTCGTCATGCGGTATTGAAATCGCGAGGAACCATTGAGGTTGACTCAACGGTTGGCGAAGGCACAACCTTTCGCGTTCGTATCCCCCGCTAAACCATAAAGGTAAAAACTATGACAGATTTCAAATCAGAAGAGTACGGTGTACTGCAGAAATTAATGGATATCTTATTTGCCTCACGCAAGCGCGTCGATAAAGTTGACTTACTTCTGTTGGGAGAAGTTCACGATATCCATCCAGACCTTATGGAACTTATTAACAACATACCACCAGGTAGCTATGATCGTGAAAAGTTAGCCAACCAAATCAATTCTGCAGTAAGTGGCCGCGGCTGGGGAATGGTATACGGCACGGTTGAATAATTTTTGTGCAAAACCGCAAAACTGCAGAACAGCAGAACGCGTATAGGGCCTTACTAGGTAGGTAGGACCTTAATAGTTTAACTGAGTAATTTTAAGCGAGAGTTCAAGCAAATTTTCAAGGAGCTTTTTCTGCTCAAAAATCATGTTATAAACTGCATCTTCCGTTAAAACACCACAGGCTAGATTACTCGGCAGCCGATTCTGCTCCATTGCATCAAGATCATCACGATACTCTGAAGATCCGTAATATCGCAGCAATGCCTCATACTGAGGAAGCTTATCCTTATAGTTTACCAGCGCTGCCTGCAGGTTCTCTATATTATCTTGCATGCTATTTAAAACATGCTCCATTGTTTCAATTCGGTCGAGCGAATAGGCCATAGCTTTTCCTTCATAAAAAAAGAGAGGTGATAGTTTGTAGACTAGCACCTCTCAAAAGGATTAGACAACTAACAGGGCGTCACTTATTTTTGAGGATACATACCAGTTGGGGAATCATCGATATCGATCATAATGTTCTTAACTTGCGTATAGGCATCTAAGATTAGTTGGTCGGTCTCGCGTCCAATACCAGACTCCTTATAACCACCAAATGGAGCACCTGCAGGAAGTTGGTTATAGGTGTTAACCCACATACGACCGGTTCTTACAGCACGAGCAACGCGAAGGGCACGACTAATATCGCGCGTCCATACTGCACCACCTAAACCATAGGATGAATCGTTTGAGTACTTAATAACTTCATCTTCATCCTTAAATTTAATTACAACACCTACCGGACCAAAAATCTCTTCTTGAGCTACACGCGTATCATTGTTTGTGGCAATGAGCGTTGGTTTAACGAAAGCACCCTTAGCGAATTCGCCTTCGTCTAGGCGCTCTCCACCAATGAGAACCTCTCCGCCTTCTTCTTTACCAATCTCAATGTAGTTTAAGATACGATCAACTTGCTTTTCATTAATTTGTGAACCCATTTGGGTCTCTTTGTCAGTTGGGTCTCCAACCTTTACCTTGCTAAAGCGTCTTTTTACCTCTTCAACGAACTCGTCGTAAATACTTTCTTGTACGAAAATTCTTGAACCAGCTGAGCAGACTTGACCTTGGTTGAACAAAATTCCTAATTGAACACCATCCATTACCTTTTCAAGGTCGGCATCTTCAAAGATGATGTTTGCAGACTTACCACCAAGCTCAAGGGTTGCTGGGATTAAGCGATCTGCTGCAGCAAGGGCAACATCGCGGCCTACCTCAGTTGAACCGGTGAATGCAAGCTTATCAATATCAGGATGCTTTAAGAGATAGTTACCTGATTTTGAGCCCCTACCAGTAATAACGTTGAATACACCAGCAGGGATAATGTCTTGGGTGAGACGAGCTAATTCAAGTACAGAAACCGAGGTTGAGCTTGAAGGCTTAAGAACGGTAACATCACCAGCAGCTAATACAGGAGCAAGTTTCCATGCAGCCATCAAAAGTGGGAAGTTCCAAGGGATAATTTGTCCTACAACACCGATAGGCTCACGAATTACGATTGAAAGAAGGTTGTTTTTAGGACCAAGGGTATTGACAGTACCTTCTTGAGCTAAGATAACGCCTGCAAAATATCTAAAGTGTTCAATAACAGCTGCTACATCAATAGCAAGAGATTCACGAATTGGTTTACCGTTTTCTAGGGTTTCAATCAAAGCAAAATATTCAGCATGCTCTTCAATAACATCTGCAACTTTATTAAGGATTGCAGATCTTTCAGCAGCCGTGGTCTGTGACCAGGTCTCAAAAGCCTTACGAGCAGCTATAACTGCTTTGTCAACATCTGCCTCACTTGCATCAGCAATTTTTGTGAGCAATTCGCCATTAGCAGGGTTGTAGCTTTGAAGTGTAGCGCCATCTTCAGCGTCTAGCCACTCGCCGCCAATGTATAGTTGGTAAGACTCTTTGATTGGATTGTTCATAAACTAAGCCTCCAAAATTAATGTCAGGTTTAAACGTTTTTGAAAACGATGTTTACAATCTATTCCCGAATCTAAAGACCTCATTCCTTAGAGAAATCCTCTCGACAATCTGTGTATGAATTTCGCAAACTTTGTTCTTATTTTGTATCGTATCGAACAAAAAAAGAGGAGACCCGTTTTAGATCTCCTCCTGCTAGATAGGGGTAAAAGTGAGAATCTTACTCAGTTTGAGGCAAGGCTTCTTGCGTACTTTTCTTCGTCACAATATTCATATAGATAAGGCCCGTTATGGCGGCTATCAGTGTTGCCAACAGAATTGCAGTCTTTGCCGCAAGGGTAGCTTGTGGGTCTTCAAAGGCTAGGCTTGCTATAAGGATAGACATGGTAAATCCAATACCACCCAGTATTGAAATGCCAAATATATGAGACAAGTTTACGTTTTGTGGCAAACGTGCAACTTTCGCTTTTACTAAGGCAAAGCTTACCGAGA
Source organism: Coriobacteriia bacterium (assembly GCA_030532415.1). Taxonomy (GTDB): domain Bacteria; phylum Actinomycetota; class Coriobacteriia; order Coriobacteriales; family JAEZZM01; genus JAUNLE01. Next base: position 15,259 of record JAUNLE010000010.1, read on the forward strand.
AGATGCCTAAGGTCTTTCCTAGGAGAAGACCAAAGAAGACTCCTAAGGTTACTGAACTTGTAAGCACCATGGACATATCGGCACCAACAAGTCGAACTTGTGCATTGAAGAATGCAAAAATTGGCAGTACGACTAGGTTTGAAAAATTAAGTAGATAATGCTCAAGTCTGATTAGTGGAGGCTGCGCATAGTGTGAAGCAGACTCAATCTCTCGAATCATGTGTGAAAATTCCGATTGAGAGAGCGGATGCGCCTCGACATCTAAGGAATTTTTTGCTTCATTAAGTTTCTCAGAAGCAAATTGAGGCAATTCGCTAAGCATAATCATTGGCTTGGCAGGGATCGTAAAGGCTAAAATAACACCTGCAATTGTTGCGTGTATGCCAGAAAGATACACAAAAACCCAAAGCACAACACCTAAGCTTAAATATGGCCAAAGCCTATATATATGTCCTCGATTAAGAGCAGCAAGCATAAGCGTTACAAGTAAGGCAGCAGCAAGCCACATAATTTGTAGATTGGAGCCATAAAAGATGGCAATAACTAAAATCGCAATAATGTCATCGGCTATAGCGAGTGTGGTAAAAAACACTTTTACGCCTTTGGGCACCTTATTGCCAAGCAAGGACAGGGCACCAAGAGCAAAAGCAATGTCGGTTGCCATAGGAATTGCCCAACCGTTTAGATTCCCTGACCCTAAAACATTAAAAAGAATGTAGATAAGTGCCGGAACTACAACACCACCAACAGCAGCTAAAAGTGGCAACATGGCTGCTTTTGGATTAGTGAGCTCTCCTACCGTCATCTCGTATTTAAGCTCAATACCAACCATCAAAAAGAAGATAGCCATGAGCAAATCGTTAATGAAATGCTCGACTGACATGCCAATTTGTGCATCGCCTACATATATACCTATGTAGCTTTGTAAGAACTCTTGAATAGCAAAATAGGCATTAGTATTTGCTATAACAACGGCAACTAGAGCAGCTAAAACCATGATTCCTGCTGCTACCGTTGATGATGTTATCACCGACTTAACTTTTTGATTACGTTCAATCCTGTTTTCAAGTTGAGGAATTATGATTGAATTCAAATTAGTTGGCACTTTCTATAAGCGGAGCGGCAACCTGCTTCTTTCTTGACAAAACGCCAGGCATCCATATGCCTTCATCAGTAAAGCTAACCTTTAGTGCATCTTCAATAAATCCAAGCTCGCCTACCGCAAGAACTTGAGAGCCCTCTTCCAAAATATCGGTAATCAAAAGCACCATCGCGTCGCCCTTGTGCTCCTTAATAAAAGACTGCATAAGCGCACGAATATCAGGAATACGATCCATAAATGGAGCCTTATCAACGGTTTCAAATTGTCCTATATAAACAATCTTGTCGCCGATTTCGAATTTTTTGGTATCGCGATTAACAATGTCCTCATTCGTGAAATCTGCCGTACCACGCTGGTTAAAAACCCACTTACCAAATTCAATTGGATCTTCTCCAACGATTTCACCTAATTGCTTTGCAATTCGCTCATCAATTTTAGTTGCCGTTGGGCTTTTCAGCATAACGGTATCCGTCATAATTGCACTTAAAAGAGCAGCTGCATATGCTTTAGCAGGCTCAATCTCGTAGTGTTGAAAACGAGTTGCCACGATGGTTGAAGTTGATCCAACCGGCATATTCATAAATAAGATTGGATTTGGTGTTTGTACATCGGCAACACGGTGATGATCTAAGATTTCAACAATTTCTGCGTGCTCAATACCATCAACCGTTTGTGAAAGCTCATTGTGATCAAGTAAGATGAGCTTCTGCTTTTCATCCTGTGCTTCGATTTTCTCAAGCTTTTGGGGTGCCTCTAAGCCAAACTTATCAAGCACCGCTTGAGTCTCGTTAGGAATAGAGCCAAGGGCACATGCGACATATTCATTCTTATCATCAATTTGATTTTTAAGCCACGCATAAGCAACCGCAGACATAATTGCATCATTGTCAGGATTCTTATGTCCTGTAATTAAAATCTTGCTCATAAAAGTACCTTTCTTACTAAATGTAACGCGTGATTATATTTATATTTCCCACTTGAAATGAGCTTACACAGCTTAGAGTCTTATTCATTTATTTTTACAATGGGAGCAAAACCCAGCATGAGTTTCTTCGTTTGGCCGGTTTTTTCAAAACGTACGCTTAAGGTATCTCCCTTAACTTCAAGCACGACACCTTTTCCGAAGGTTTTGTGAGAAATTTTATCTCCCAGCTCATAGCTCGTGCTTACTGCTTGTTTCGAAGGTGCCTGACGCTTGCTACCCCCAGAAGAGCGTGTTTGAGCACCGTAGACCTTACCGCCATACATTTCACTTCCAACCCCTGAACCAAAGGTGCCGTGTCTGTCTCCACGCTTTTCCCAACCAGTTCCAGAAAACGAGCTCGAACCCGTACCGGTAAACAGGAGGTCTTCTTCAGGAATTTCGCTTAAAAACCTCGATCGTGGATTTGACTGGCTTGAGCCGAATGCATGGCGCACCGTTGCATAACTTAGGTAGAGTTTGCTCATAGCACGAGTTATGGCAACATAGGCAAGTCTTCGTTCCTCTTCCATTTCAAGTGGATCATTTAAAGCTGACGAATGAGGGAAGATATAGTCTTCCATACCGGCTACAAATACTATTGGAAATTCGAGTCCTTTTGCTGCGTGCACCGTCATCATCGTCACGTATGATTCATTTCCCGACAAAGAATCAAGATCACTTCTGAGCGCTAACCACTCAACGAAGTCTTCTAAACTTCCCTTTTGTGTTTGTATTGCTTCGTCTTGTTTAATCGCCTCAAGCGCACGCTCATCATCCTTATTGGCAAGATCAAACGCATCTTGCTCTTCTCGTTCTAAGGCAAGCTCCTCATATCTCATCTGAGTAAAATCTTCTACAACAGTTAAAAATTCCTTGATGTTTTCAATGCGCGAGTCGGCCTCTTGCGTATGCTCAAGCTCAAGCGCTCCAATAAGATTAGAGGCGCTAATAATTTCATCGACAATATTGCGAAGTTCGCCATCAAGATGCCTTATGTGCTCAATAATATTCATAAAGTGCGCGAGCTTATTGCGCGTGTTTGTCTTGTACACCACATCATTTGCTACGGCCATTTGCACTGCAGAATAAAAAGAAACCCCGTCGTCGCTTGCATCCTTTTCAATCTTGCCGATGGTCGCATCTCCAATACCACGACGCGGCGTATTAATAATTCGCTTAATAGCCATATCATCTTCAGGATTGATTGCAGCCTTAAGATAAGAAATTACATCCCTAATTTCAGCGCGGTCGAAAAATCGTACCCCGCCAACAATTTTGTAGCTAACGCCCGCGCGCAAAAACATATCTTCTAAAACGCGCGACTGCGCATTTGTTCTATAAAACACCGCCATCTCGCGATACGATGAACCTTGCGCAAGTAAGCGCTCAATTTGAGAGGCAATCCACGAGCCCTCATCGCGCTCATCACTTGCTTGATATAAATGTATCTTTTCGCCCTCACCTAAATTGGTGTACAGCTTTTTTTCTTTTCTGCTTACATTATTTGCAACAACTGCATTAGCCGCATTTAAAATATGAGAGGTAGAACGATAATTTTGCTCGAGCTTAATCGTTTGTGCCTTCGGATAATCCTCTTCAAAACCTAAAATATTGCTAATATCAGCACCGCGCCATGAATAAATGGATTGGTCGTCATCTCCAACAACCATAATGTTTTGATACTTAGCAGATAAAAGCTTGACGAGCGCATACTGCGCCTTGTTCGTATCCTGATATTCATCAACACTGATATAGGTAAAACGCTCTTGATAACTTTCTAAAACCGATTCATTATCGCGAAGCAGGTAGTAACTTTGCATGAGTAAATCATCAAAGTCCATAGCATTAGCTGCTTTAAGACGTGCTTGCAAGTGGGCATACACCAAAGATGCTGCCTTGGCAATGTCGGAGCTTCGTGCAAGCTCTTGTTCAAAGGCTTTTGGGCTCATCAAATTGTTTTTTGCTTGAGAAATCATAGAGCGGATTGCGTTCATTGGATAACGTTTGGCGTCTAAATTCAACTGAGCCATGATTTCTTTGACGAGACGCTTTGAATCGGAATCATCGTAAATCGTAAAATTCGGCTTATAGCCCACCAGTTCTGCATCTGTCCTTAACATTCGCACGCACATTGCATGAAAGGTCATGACCCACATGCCACGCATAGAGCCCTGCAGCAAGGAAGCGAGTCGATCCTTCATTTCGCGCGCCGCTTTATTGGTGAATGTGATGGCCAGAATTTGCCACGGAGCAATGCCCTCGTTCAGGATAAGATTTGCAATTCGATAGGTTAAAACCCTTGTTTTGCCAGTTCCTGCACCCGCCAGGACCAAAAGCGGTCCCTCTGTTGTTTGAACGGCTAATTTTTGTTCTTTGTTTAAGGCACTAAAATCTAAACTCATGAATATTCAAACCTACATCTTATAGTAAATTTCCATTAGCTATAAAATACGCTATCACTAAGACACCTAAGATGATTCGATAGATTCCAAAAGGTTTGAAGTCGTTCGTTTTAATAAATTTCAGCAAAAATTTGATTGAAAGAATTGAAACGAGCAGGGCCACGAACATACCTAGCCCCAAGATGAAAAGCTCTTGGCTACTAAAGGTATTTCCTTTTACAAAAAATTTGACAATTTTTAGAAGAGATGCACCAAACATCACAGGAATTGCCATGAAAAATGAGAATTCGGTTGCAGTTGTACGACTTGTCCCTAAAATAAGACCACCCAAAATGGTCGAACCCGAGCGAGACGTTCCAGGAACTAAAGAGAGCACTTGGAAAAATCCAATTCCTAAAGCTTTTGGATATGAGATGTCTAAAAGTGCATCATCTTCATCAAGAGCTTCTTCTGATCGGGCAAAATGCGCGCCTTTTGCAGTTTGTTTTGAACTATCCCGCTCTCGCATGACTTCAACTACGATAAAAGCAATTCCATAGACGATTAAAGCTGCAGCAACGACTGAGGGATTATAAAGATGCTCTTCCATCCAGTCATTTAAGAGCAGGCCTAAAATAGCAGCAGGGAGCACGCCAACGAAAATTTTGCCCCAAATAGTCCACGTTTCCTTCTTCTCATATGCCGACTTAGAGGAAGAAAATGGATTTAATTTCGCAAAATAAAGGATGACAACAGCTAAGATGGCACCAAGCTGAATCACCACTAAAAACATATTCCAGAAATCTTCGCTCACCTGAAGCTTAATAAATTCATCGAGCAAAATCATGTGACCTGTTGAAGAAATGGGGAGCCATTCGGTCAGACCTTCAACAACACCGATAAGAATAATTTTAAGTATCTCAATAATATCCACGCAAATAACCTATATTTCTGCTGCGCTTACGTGCGCCTTCTTTTTAGATGAGTACGACGAGATGAGTAAGCCTAAGGTTAGAACAATAATGCCTAAAATGGCCGCAAGAGATAAGTTTTCTTTAAAAACAACAAAGGAAGTAAACGCCGATACTACCGGCATAAGATAAAGATAGTAATTTACTTTCACTTCTCCAAGCGTGCCCATCGCAGAATTCCAAATAACATAGGAAAGCGCCGATCCGCAAAGCGAGAGGTATAAGAGGTTTAAATAGATGGTCGGGTTAGGTTTAAAAAGCCAGCTAAAGTCTGCGTGCATCAAAGGCATAATGCAAAGTGCGCTTACAATACCCCAAAAAAAGATGCGTTTCGTTATGATTATTGCATCAATTTCACTGTCTTGCGTACGTAGTGCTTCCTGTTTTCTTATTCGCGGCATCATAAGCGTATAAACGACCCATGAAAGTGCACCGAGTGCAGCCAACATATCTCCATACAAAGATCCTTGTATTTGCCCCAAATCACCATTGGTGCTTACTAAAACTAAACCAACGAGCACCAAGGCAGAACCAAGAAAAAACTGTGGCTTAAGTTTTTGTTTAAACACAAGCCAAAAGAGCAAAGCAGTCACCATAGGCGCAATTTCTACAATAACGTTAACATTTGCTATTTTGGTATATTTGAGTGCGTTGTTTTCAAAGAGGAAATAGATGGTTGTTCCAAATATACCTGCGATAATGAAGGGAATTTCTTGTTTCATTCCCCTGAACGGTATTCCGCGCGGACGAAACATCGTCAAGAAAAACCAGGCCAAAATAAAGCGCGACAGTAAAATCTCATATGCTGAAAGGCCGGCGTTAAGCAGGACACGGGAATTAATGAAGGTCACACCCCAAATAGTAACCGTAATCAAGGCAAATATATGAGCCTTTATAAGCTGTTTCATGCGCTATGTCCTTTTTCTTTTGGATTCATTAAGGAGTTCAAAAAATTGTACTCAATTTTAATCGAGTTCATCAAGCCTTTTGCCAACATACCACTATACTAATAAGAAGTGCTTGTTCGCGTAAGGCAAGGCTTAAAGAACCGGTATGAGAATCACGTTGAGGAGTAGCTATGTACAATTTGAAAACTTCTGCAAAAATCGTAATGGATTCCCTGATAGACGGATTGCGTGTTACCACATTTGAGGTAAGCTTTCCTCGATTTATTTTACCCGAGCTCAACACTCATCGTGTTTTTTCAAGAAATTCTGCATCGTCACGCGCACGATCTATTAAGCGAACGTTTGCTGAAGTGATGGAGTCGCCTTTCTACCCACATCCGTTTACCAAAAACCAAAAGGGTATGTCTGGTCAATTTGTAGATGATGAACTTCAAGAAGAAGCGCAACAATACTGGCTGCAAGCTCGAGACTCTGCTGTTTTGTCAGCCTTAGACCTCTTGGTGGGACAGGCAAAACGCAAAGAGCTTATTGGGGATAAGGTTGAAGACTACGAAAGCGTTATCCAAGCATACTCCATGCATGAGGATAGTCCTTCAATTCACAAACAACACCTCAATCGCTTGCTCGAGCCTTTTATGTATCACACCGCAATTATCACAGCAAGCATGTGGGATAACTTCTTCAAGCTCAGAATTGCAGATGACGCCCAGCCCGAGATTCATGAGCTTGCAATTCTTATGAAGGAAGCCTTTGATGCATCAAAACCAGTCGAGCGCGACTGGCATCTTCCTTATATGGACTACGACGAAGTTAGTATGTGGGATATCAAGCGTTCAGCCGCTTCATGTGCAAGCGTGTCGTATAAGTCTCCAAGCGAGATAAATGATGCTGCTGTCGAAAGAATATTTACGAGCATGTTCGAGGAATTTCATATGTCTCCTTTCGAACACCAGGCGCTTAGCCCAAACAAGCTTGATGAACTTTTAGAAATAATGGATTGGAAGCTTGCAGATAAGCCCGAGAACTTAGACCTTCACGGCAATTTATCAAAGGGTATAGTTCAATTGAGAAAAGTTATGGAACATTTAGAAAAGTAGGTATCGATGATTTTTTGCGTCTTTGGTGGATCAAATCCAGGCACAAATCCAAATTTTGTGAGCGAAAGCGCTAGATTTGTAAAAGCTATAGCAGAAGCTGGTCACTCATTTACCTATGGTGGCGGCTCAACTGGCATTATGGGAATCGCAGCACAAACGGCGCTTGAAGCAAACGCTCATGTTACCGGCATAATCCCCCAGTTTTTAATGTCTATTGAAAATGTCCAAGAGGGATTAAGCGAACTTATAATTACCGATGATTTGCCTGAAAGACAAGACTTGATGATGAAGGCTGCCGATGTAATCCTTACCCTCCCTGGAGGCACGGGGACTATGGAGGAATTCTTTGTAGCTCTCTCACAAGCCCAGCTCGGTCGCAGGATGAAGCCTTTAGTCGTTGTTAATGTTGATGGATTTTACGATCCACTCAAGGCGCTTATTGATAATTTAATTGACGCAGATTTCGCTCCAAAAGAAGATGAAACGCTTGTAAGATTCGTTTCAGAACCCGAGGAGATGTTTGAGTTTCTCGAAAATTATTCACCCTTACTCGGGGAAAAATTTAGAAACGATGAAATTTTCTCTTAATATGGTCTCTATAGAGCTCTCTAATTTCAGGGAGCTCTCCCATTCCTTGTAGCATTCCTTCTATCTCATATCCCAAAGCTTCAAGCTGGCTTCTCCACGATTTTTCAAGTGACGAATCATTCATATCGTTGTGCGCATGTTCGCCTGCAACGAAAAGCAAGGGTGCAAGGTAAATTTTCTTTATCGCGCCCTCTTTTTCCTCATAAGCTTTCAGCATACCTAAGGCATCACTAAAGGCAGGGTATCCTTCAACTGTTCCTAAAAAGATATTTGGGTACGAGCGCAGAAACTCAAACGCAAGTGCAGGATAGGCTGCATTCATCCCATGTTCTGATCCATGCCCCATAAGGAAAAGAGCCTCACCTGTTTTAAGCGGGTACGCTTTTGCCATAATATTTGCCACACTTTGATAGTCTTCTGGCTTATCTAACAAGGGACTTCCCAAACTTAAGACTTCAAAGTCATCGGCATAGTCTTGGAGATAAGAAATTATCTTGTGATATTCTTCGCCAGCTATCAAATGAGTAGGCTGCAAGAACACGCGCTTGATTCCCTGTTTTTTCAAGTAATCAAGGGCTTCAGGCACATTGAATACACGCTCGCCTTTTTTATCAAGAATTGAACGAATTATCTCGGACGTATAGGCAAGCACAATTGTTTGATCGTTAAATTCTTCTTTCAGTTCACTAAACAAAAGATCGATGGACTTTTCTCTTGTTTTAGACTCACTAACCCCAAAGCTCACTAAAACGATTGCTTGATAATTCCTCATACACTCTCTTTTCTCATTCAGAATTAAGAGTGTAGTCTATTTTTAAGAAACGCAAGACAACAATTCATTTTTAATCAAAGTCTCCGTAAGACAATGGTAGAATTCCTAACAACACATAAGGAAACTGGGGTGAAGCATGGATATCTTAGAGAAACTACCTGAATCAAATGAAAACCGCCTTAGGGCTCCCCTTGATAAGGCCGAAGCAGAAGCGCTGCTAAACGAGCACAATAAAGAGCCTTTCCACCTTGAGCACGCTCAAACTGTTGCAGCGGTTATGAGATGGTACGCCTTCGATCTTGGTTACGGTGAAGAAGCAGATTTTTGGGAGCAAGTTGGCTTTTTACACGACTTAGATTATGAGGAGTATCCCGAAGAGCACACGATTAAAGTTCAAGAAATGCTTGCTCCTTATGAGGTGCCCGAGCTTTTGCGCGCCATTGTTTCACATAGCTTTGGCATGTGTCAAAACGAGGTTGAGCCTATCCATGAAATGGAGAAAGTTCTGTTTGCTGCCGATGAACTTACCGGCCTTATTGGTGCAGCCATCTTAATGAGACCTTCAAAATCAACGCTCGATTTTGAAGTAAAGTCACTTAAGAAAAAGTTTAAAGATAAGAAGTTTGCTGCCGGAGTATCTCGCGATGCCATTCGAGAAGGAGCAGAGCGCCTTGGCTGGGAACTCGATGAATTATTCGACAAAACCATTCAAGCAATGCAAGCTCGCGAAAGGTCACTTTCAGCTTAAGCTCGTTTCTGTAAAATAAGATAGCGGTTAAGCTCATGGCTTTTGCCGTCCTCTTGATAACTTGCGATTAGCGTAGCACGCGCACTTATTGCACGAGTTAGCTCCTGTATTTCTGCTTCATCAAAGTGGTGTACATACCTAAAGGCTTCCAGATCATCTTGCCAATCTAAAAAGTAATCGCCTTCCTCTAGCTTTAGATTTGTAAACTTCTCTTGTGCACGTGCGCTTGTCTGCAAAGCTTTTGCCTTGAGCTTTTCCGATTTCATAAACTGCCAAAAGGTAAGTGCAATAAAACCGCCTGGTTTCGTATGGGAGACCAAACTTTCAATCACGTTTTGGCGCAAACTTCTACCTGGTACATGGTGCATAAAGCCAAAGCAAACGCTAATGTCAGCAGGTTTTACCTCGGCCAATCTTTCATCAAAGCGACCCATAAGTAAGTCTTGTAAAATATCGGCGTACAGAAAGTTTTTTTCATACTGCGCTGGCACCAAAGCCAAGGCATTATCGACAGCCGTATACTCGAAGCTTATCTGAGGGTAGTTTTCTTGCAAAAAATCATAAAACCTCATATTTCCTGCTGCAAGATCTAATACCTGCGCATGTGTTATCTTCGTATCATTAAAATAAGTGCTATTAAGTATCTTGGCGAATTGCTTCCATCCCTGCCAAGGAGAAGATCGGGTAGAAGAAAACGAAGATGCGTAGCGTTTATAAAAATCTGAGGTAATGTGTATTAATTGTAAGGTCGTGGCTGTGTCCATGAGTATTATTTCCCACAAGTCGATATAATGCAAAAACTATGAATGAAATACTAGAGCACATAATAGCAAAAATACAAGATGGTCAAACCATAGACGAACGTGCCCTTACGTCCATTGTGAATCACTTCAATCAAGGCAAGCCTATGGACAATCGCCATACCAAGCGAAAAATTGTCAGTTACTTTAGGTACTTGCAACAAAAGGATAGGGACACACTCGAGGCTATGGGGGTAGACGAAGCGATTGAGGATACTCTTTCAAAAATTCTGAAGATTAAGCCTCAGCGCACTGCAAGTGGCGTAGCTACTATTACGATTCTCACGAAGCCATGGCGCTGCTCGAGCGATTGCTTGTATTGCCCAAACGATATTCGTATGCCTAAATCGTACATGCATGAAGAACCTGGTGCACAGCGCGCCGAGCTCAACTTTTTTGATCCCTACCTGCAGGTAAGCATGCGTCTAAAAGCACTTGAGTTTATGGGGCATGTAACGGACAAAATAGAGCTCATCGTACTTGGTGGCACCTGGGCAGACTATCCAGAAGACTATCAAATTTGGTTTACCAAAGAAGCATTTCGTGCACTCAATGAGGGCGCAAGAAATGACGAACATATTCGAGAGCGCCGTTCTTATTACGAAAATCTTGGACTTTCACGACATCCTGAGGTAAATGAAGAACGTACGCAAGCGATGCAAAAGCGCATTGGTTCTGGCGAACTTAACTATAACGAAGCGGTTGATGAATTCTACGGCAAGCATCCGGGCTGGATTGAAGCATCAAGTATGCAAACTGCCAGCTTTGATGAGCTTGTGCGAGAACAAAAAATAAATGAAACGGCCGACCATCGCATGGTTGGTTTTGTCGTTGAAACGCGCCCCGAAACATTGAATATTAAATCTATGACAACCATCCGCAAACTTGGGGCAACAAAAATCCAAATAGGTGTTCAAAGCGTTCAAGAAGAAATACTGAGGGCAAATAACCGTAATATAACATTAGAAAAAATTAAGCGCGCATTCACGCTTTTAAGAATTTTCGGTTTTAAAATTCATACTCACTTTATGCTCAACATGTATACTGCCACGCCAGAATCTGATAAGGCAGATTATTATGAGTTTGTGAACAACCCGGCTTATCTCCCGGATGAAGTCAAGCTCTACCCAACCTCTTTGGTAGCAGACACCTATCTTAATGCAAAATACGCAGATGGAACGTGGCGTCCTTACACCTTAGAAGAATTAATTGAACTGCTGACCTATGACACGCTTATTACAAAGCCCTATACAAGAATTTCGCGGATGATACGAGATATTTCCTCGAAGGATATCTTGGTTGGAAATACCTATTCCAATGTAAGGCAATTGGTTGAAAAGGAAATCAATAGAAGAGAATCCCCCGTAGAAGAAATGCGGTTCAGAGAAATTCGACTTAAGAAGGTCAAGCTTGAAGACTTGCATTTAGAAGTTGTACCTTATACCACGAATGAAACGAGAGAGTTCTTCTTACAATGGGTTGATGAGCATAATTCTTTAGCTGGCTTCCTTCGTTTGTCTTTGCCAAATCAAGACTTTATTCAAGAACACTTAGACGAACTTCCTGTTGGGCTTGAAGAAGCAATGATACGAGAAGTTCATGTGTACGGTAAGGTTGAAGCAATCAACAGCATGGGCGAAAACGCACAGCACATAGGACTTGGAAAAATGCTCGTTGCCAAGGCTAAAGAGATTGCCAAAGAAGCTGGCTACAAACGAATAAACGTTATTAGTTCTATTGGTACACGCAAATATTACGAGCACTTAGGATTTAAACAGCACGGCTTATACCAACAAGCTGAACTGTAAGCTTAGGAAAGAAAGGGCTCAAGAGGCTTCCACTTTTCAGCCAGCTTCTCTAAAGAAAATCGAGCATTTGCTGGACTTGTTGAAGGTAAGCCTAGTGCTGTTCGCCCAAGTGTTTGCGCCTGATATTTCTTAAAGAGCTTCGTTGCTAGTCCCCCATTCGTCACAATAAGTTCTATGGGAGCTTCTTGTAATATTGGATCTAAATTCGTAGGTACTACATTTTTGATTGAAGCATCTGAACTTCCTATGATGTCACACTCATAAATTACATCGTATAGGGCAATGTGATGAGTGCTAAGAAAATCAATCTTCTCTTCTTTCGTTTGAGGAGTTTCATCGTTTGAAAGCAAGGCCATCAGCGGCCAAAAACGATTCTGAGGATGACCATAGAAAAACTGTGATGACCTCGTTTTTACGGACGGAAAGCTCCCTAAAACGAGCACGCGTGAATCGCTTTTGTAAAAAGGTTCCAAAGGATGAACAATATGCTCGTATCTCTCATCTTCATCCCGCATGCGCTCTGTCCTCTCATAGCTAGCAATAAGCTCTAATTTTTGACTTCGTGATAGCTGCTTGATGAAATACTCACGTTTTGATGCAGCCGACCTATCCTCTTGTCGTTCTAGATACTTAAGCTTTACCGGTGTCCTCGTTTTTGTGTATTTGGCACCAGTATGGGCGTTATGTTCAGCTATTCTGCGTTCAATATTGGTAGTAATTCCTGTGTACAAACTTGTATCGGCACACTCAAGAATATATACGTAATAGGGCATAACAAAACTCCTAAATATGCCAAAATTTCTCATAATAGTGAGATACTGTTAGGTAACGGCATTATGCTTTGGATAGTACTTAGTTTATCTGAGTATAGAATTTCAAAAAGGGCTTTTATGTAAAGAGGTGTGTATGAGGTCAGATATTGAAATTGCACAAGGGTCTAAGATGCAAGCAATCGATGAGATTGCAGACAAAGTGGGTCTTACGAATGAGCAACTTGAACACTACGGAAAGTACAAGGCAAAAGTTGATATCCATGCCTTAAACGACAAAGAAAAGAAAGCCAAACTTATATTAGTAACCGCAATCAACCCAACGCCTGCAGGTGAAGGAAAAACGACTACATCCGTGGGTCTTGCCGATGCACTGCGAAAGATTAATAAAAATTCTTTTCTAGCGCTTCGTGAACCTTCGCTCGGCCCAGTTTTTGGTATTAAAGGTGGTGCTGCAGGAGGCGGATATGCCCAGGTCGTGCCTATGGAGGACATTAATCTCCACTTTACCGGGGACTTTCATGCAATAGGCGCGGCAAATAACTTACTTGCGGCAATGATTGATAACCACATTCATCAGGGCAATAGCCTAGGTATTGACCCTCGCCGCATCGTGTGGAAGCGCGCAGTAGATATGAATGACCGCCAATTAAGATTTATTGTCAATGGTCTTCACGGTGAAAAGAATGGTACACCACGTGAGGATGGCTTCGACATTACCGTTGCTTCAGAGGTTATGGCGGTATTTTGCCTCGCACGCGACCTTGAAGATTTAAAAGAGCGACTTGCTCGTATGGTCGTTGCATATAGCTATGATAATAAGCCCATTACGGCCAGAGATCTAAAAGCTCAAGGCGCTATGACGGCGCTCTTAAAAGACGCCATCAAGCCAAATTTAGTGCAAACCCTAGAAGGTACTCCCGCCTTCATTCATGGTGGTCCTTTTGCAAACATTGCACACGGCTGTAACTCCGTACAAGCAACGACTACTGCAATGAAGCTTGGTGACTATGTAGTTACTGAAGCAGGATTCGGCGCTGACTTAGGTGCAGAAAAATTCATTGACATTAAGTGTCGTAGTGTTGGCATAAAGCCTGACGTCGTAGTTTTAGTTGCAACCATTCGCTCGTTGAAATATAACGGCGGCGTAAAGAAAGATGCGCTTGGAGAAGAAAATCTTGAAGCGCTCGAAAAGGGTATGCCAAACCTCATCCAACATATCTCGAATATTCAAGATGTTTGGGGTCTTCCTGTCGTAGTTGCCTTAAACCGCTTCCCTACCGATACGGAAGCTGAATTGAAGCTCGTTCAGGATAAGGCTGACGAACTTGGGGTGCGCGTGTGTCTTTCTGAAGTTTGGGCTAAAGGCGGGGCCGGCGGTCTTGACTTGGCCGAAGAAGTCGTACGTTTAGCAGAAATGCCCTCTGAGCTTAGCTACACCTATGATTTAGATCAAAGTATTGAAGATAAGATTAGAGCGATTGCTCAAAAAATATATCGTGCAAAAGATGTAGTTTTCTTACCACTTGCAAAGAAACAAATACAAAGTCTTGAAGAACACGGCTATGATAAGCTCCCTGTTTGCATGGCCAAAACCCAGTATTCCTTTAGCGACAATCAAAATCTCTTAGGTGCACCTCAAGATTTCGAGATTACGGTGCGCAATATAAAGGTAAGTGCTGGTGCAGGCTTTATCGTTGCTCTTACAGGAGAAATCATGACTATGCCTGGTCTTCCAAAAGTACCTGCAGCAGAATTTATTGACGTAAGTCCTGATGGAACATTAACCGGCTTATTCTAAGCATATTTGTCGAATTATTGTTAAGAGTGTCACAGGGGCCTGTGGCACTCTTTTTCATGAAATTTCAAGCTTAAAGATTAGTTTTTCAGGTGGGCAGTATCGTCTGCATATTTTGGCAGATAAAAACCGAGTACCGTGCCTTGCCCTAATTCGCTTTTTGCAAACATTTCTCCCTCATGCTCTTCGACAATTGCCTTAGAAATCGCAAGGCCTAAACCAAGACCTCCCGTTTTATTTGAACGAGATGAATCGGCTCGGTAAAAACGCTCAAAAATATAGGGCAAATCTTCAGGGGGAATTCCTTTTCCGCTATCGCTCACAGATAGCTCATAGGCATGCTGATCTTTGAGCTCCTTTAAAGCAAGCTGTATACTTCCTTTTTCTGTGTATCGAAAGGCATTGCTAAGCAAATTATCAATTACCTGCGTAATCCTTATTTTATCTGCATAAACATAGGCTATTTTCGGCTCAAGATTCAGTTGAAAAGATAGCTGCTCACTTGAACTATTCTCATAACTTCGAGCAAGCTCTTGCATAAGTGCGGCTACATCCAACTTTTCCTTATGGAGGCTAAGTTTTTTTGCATCGGCTAAACTGAGCTCTTGCATATCATCGATTAACACTGCAAGCTTTTTGTTTTCAGCCAAAGCTTGCCCAACATTTTCTTTCGTAATTGGCAAAATACCATCGAACATGGCTTCAAGCTGAAGGTTAGCACTCGAGAGCGGGTTTTTTAGCTCATGCGACATATCGTTGATAAGGCGCCTTCTAAGCGCTTCATTTTCTTGCAGTGTATTGCTCATACTCTCAAGAGAGTTTCCTAAGTCATAAAACTCCCGCGGCAAGAATCTTGGATACGCTATTTTCTGGTATTCATCTTGAGCAATGCTCTGCGCAAGTTTCGTGTAGCGCTCTATAAGTTTTGTGAGTAAATAAGAGACTACGAATGCTATGGCCAGAGCAATTGCCAGGGCTGCAAGTATTGCAATCAGGGTGTTTCTAGCAAGCGATTGCACTAAGTTCTTTTCGGCAGTTCCTAAATTTTGAACCATAAGCCCTTTTCCGGACTTGCTTGCATTCATGCCTCGACCTTTGTTTTGGCCTTGAGAGTTATTGTTACCTTCACCTTTGTTTTGGTTTTCGGATCTGCCTTGGCCCATCATTGAAGGCCCCATACCACCTTGCCAATATCTATCGAGCGATTGTTCTATGGCCGCTTGATTTATGGCAGCGAAGATAAGAAGGACGAGAAGCGAGCTAAAAAATACTATGAAAAAAAGGTAGGAGCGCGTACTGAGCTTATGTTTTTTCATGACGAACTATCTAACCGCCACTCTTATAGCCAGCACCAATAACCGTAATAATATAGTTTTGTTGCTTAGGGGACTCGTGGAGTTTCTTGCGCAAATTCTTAATATGGGCATCAATGCTGCGAATATCTTGATATTCATTGATACTTTGCGCTTCGCTTAAATGATCTATCATCTGCTGTCTGGAAAACACCTGCCCAGGATGGCTTAACAGAAGCGTGAGGAGCAAATATTCCGTATTGGTAAGATTGATTAGTTCGTCTTTAAGAAAAACTTCATGTGTTTTCAAATCAATTTCAAGATCTTGGTGGCGAATCTTTTGGACAGCAGGCTCCTGAGCATTTGGATCGTCTTGCACTCGTCTTAGGACTGCCTTTATGCGAGCCATCAATACGTTGGGGCTAAAAGGTTTGGTCACATAGTCGTCTGCCTGAAGTTCAAAGCCATAAAGCAAATCATCTTCTTGCGATTTTGCAGACAAGAAAATAACGGGAGTACCCTGGAGTTTCAATTGAGAAGCCAAGGCATAACCATCAACACCAGGGAGCATGATGTCAAGCACTGCTAAATCTATGTGTTCACGATTGATAAGATTAAGCGCATCTTCACCATTATACGCAGTGAGTACCTCGAAGCCTTCACGCTTGAGGTACTCACGTACAATAGATACGATTGTCTCATTGTCATCTACGAGCAAGATGTTCGTCATACAGACTTACTTTCCGTTAGCAAAACCTTTGCCTGCCATTTTACCCTGAGCTTGAGCTCTTTTGTTGGCGCCAAAAGCACCTTTGCCGTTTTGAGGTCTTTCGCCATTTTGTAGACGAGCACAGTTATCGTTCACACCGTCGCCATCTTCGTCTACAAAGTTAGGGCAGTTTTCGTTGGTGCCATTGCCGTTTTGACGACCAAGATTTCGACGATTGTCGTTAAAGCCATCGCCATCTTCGTCTACAAAATTTGGACAGTTTTCGTTGGTACCATTACCGTTTTGACGACCGTAATTTGGACGATTGTCGTTTATGCCATCGCCATCTTCGTCTACAAAGTTTGGACAGTTGTCGCGTTGGTTGAGTCTTTGACCTGGATTAGCTTTTTGCACCACTTGCTCTTGAACTGTAACCTTTGGAGGTACTGGCACTGGTTGAGCTCCTGCTGCAAATGCAGCGCCGCCTAAACCGAAAACTAACAGTAGTGCTGAGGCGCTTGAGATTATATGTTTCGCTTTCATGGATACTCTCCTTTA
>JAUNLE010000083.1 GCA_030532415.1 Coriobacteriia bacterium
TTTCCTATGCGCACAGAATGCCTATGGGCTAGAACCATTTGAGATACATGATAGGCCAGCAGTACAAGAAGATATAGCTAAGGACGCTCAAGACGAAAAGCTAAAGATCTTACCTGAAAGTTTGTATGGACCCTTATCATTAAATAACTTATATGCCCGACCAGAAGGCAAAATCCCATACATCGAGGCTGGCTACTACAATGGATACCAGCTTAAAGACGATAGAGTTCTAGGCATGACTTACGAAGAAGCCAAAGCCTTAGATTATTATCCGCCTGTAATTGCAGCGCCGAATGCCTTGTTAGTTACCAATGACGGCAAAGAGCTCTTTGCGCGTGGTATCGATGTTAAAACGCCTATTGCCTCGCTCACGAAAATTGCCTCACTGCTCACAGCTATGAGAAAAGACATCCCCTTAGATACGGAATTCGTAGTAAGTGAAAACGCCGTAAAAGTCACTGGAAATGTTATGGGTTACAAGGCAGGGGAGCGCTATACCTTTCGAGAGATTGCGCAGGCCATGCTTGTGCATTCTGGCAATGATGCAGCTATCGTGCTTGCTGAAAATATTTCTGGTTCGGTTGAAGCGTATGCCGATGAGATGAATACGATGGCCTTAGAGCTTGGCTGCGTGGACTCACAATTTAAAACTCCTCATGGACTGGATACTCCTGGTCATTACTCTACGATTCGCGATATGCTCACGATGACACGGGCGCTCATGGAATACCCTTTTATCAGAGATACGCTCAAGCGCCCGCAGATCACCCTTAGCATTTCAGGAAAAGATGAGGTATATGATTCAACCAACAGACTCATGGCTAGCTATGAGGGAGCTCAGGGTGTGAAGACGGGCTTTACGCTCAAAGCAGGTTTTTGCCTTATGAGCTATGTCGAGCGTGATGGGCTTGGACTGTATAGTTGTGTTTTAGGCACTGACAACAGAGAAGCTCGTATTCAGGAAAGCAAGGATTTACTTAACTGGGGTTTTTCGCTTTTTCCCAAAACTCTTGTCATTCAAAAGGATACCGTACTCGTACAACATCACTATCCGTACCATCCCTTACTCGTGTTACAAAGCTCATCCACTCAAGATTTGTATAGCAGAAGCCCTTATATGGGAAGTGATTTGCGCGTAACGGTCGATCCAATTTATGTTCTTGATACGAACTATATTGGTAAAGCAGGTGCCAAGATAGAACTTATATCAAGAAACGGAATAAAACGGGTGGTGTATGTCCCGATTGAAAGTATTTCAACGCTGGGTAGAAGAGAGGATATTCCACAAAAACGATTGCGATAAGATGAGGTTAAAAAGGTATGACAGCATTTGATGAGGGAATTACACAAAGCGCCTTATACGCCGAAGAAGAAATTCTAGGTGCCGAATTTTTCATTGATGGTGACATAGAACTGCCTTCTCACTATCAAAAAAGAATTAGCTCCCAAACTGACCTGAACGCCATTGCCTTTGTTTCAGACTGGAGCTCATTGTCAATCATGACGTTTAGTGGTGAGGACGCCGAGCTCTTCTTAAATACGATGACTACAGCTGCCGTAAAAGAGCTCAAGGATGGTCAAATGGCAAAGGGTCTTGTCTTAAATCCTGAAGGCGAAATCCTCGACTTGGTCATTATTTCTAAAGTGCAGACTCATCAATATTTCATGTTGTCGGCAGCTTGGAACAAAGACGAGCTTCAAGTTTGGCTTAAAGCTCATGCCACTCTAGAAAATGATCAAGGAAAGGCTTTTAAGGATCTGTATATCGACGATGTCACCGGAAGCTTTACCCTTCTTTTAGTTGGCGGGGGAAAGTCAGACGAACTTCTAGCTGATTACCTAGCAGAAGGAAGCGCGCTGCCAAACAATTTTAACTTTACTTCACTTCTGCTCGATAAGATTTCAACGATGGTCTTTAATGTCGAAGAAATCTTTGGACAAAAGGCCTATTTGCTCTTAGTTTCTCACCAAGAGGCCTCACTGTTGTTTAGGTCGTTTATGAGTTTTACCTACGTTGAAGTCTTTGGAATTTTAGATTTGTATGTCTGCGCCCAAATGCAGAGTAAAGAAATTGGAAAAATTTACAAGGCTCAGTATGCGCACGCAAAAGATAAGGCCTACGAAAGTTTCATACGCGATAAAAAAGACTTCATTGGCGCTAATTCTTTAGCATCTAAGTCATAAATGTCCAGGCTATGCGCTACAATGATAGCATCAACTTAAACTTGAACCTTAATCCATTTAAAGGAGAGCAGCTATGGGATTAGTAGAAGATATCAAAGGTTTCTTTAATGACTTTGCAGACAATACCTTTGAAGACCGCATGATTGATTACATTGTTGATAATATCGATGAAGGTAAATCGCTCGAAGAGATTCTTAATGCTCCCTATGTTAAAAATCGCCTGAACGAGGCTGAGCGTGATCAAATTTTAAACAACCCTGAAATTGCACAAGCTTCGCTTGAAGAAGTTCGTGAAGTGTTTGAATCACTGAAAAAAGAACAAGAATAACGTTTTTCATTCGTTTATCTGAAAGCTAGGATTATGAACGACCAAAATCGTGTATGCCCCGTGTGTAACGCAGAACTTTCACCTGCCGATGAAGTTTGCCCGAATTGCGGCTTTTTACTTGCCGGTGCAACGCAAGTCTTCTCTGGCTTAACAGGCGAGGTAGAAATTCCGCATACCAGTAAAATTTCACCCTTGCCGCTCTTGAAAATTGTCAAAGGCCCTTCTGCAGGACAAGTCTTTTCTTTAGTGGAAGATCTGATGACGATAGGTCGTGATCCTAATTGCTCTATCTTTTTAAATGACATGACGGTATCACGCGAACACTGCAAAATAGAACGTCGTCAGGATTCAATCTATTTAACCGACATGAATTCGCTGAATGGTACCTGGGTTAATGGGGCAATCGTTTCAGAGGCGGAGTTATTTGATGGAGCTACGATTCAGGTAGGCACCTTTGTCATGGCGCTCGATATGAATCCAAAGTTTAATTAAATACTTCGGGAGTAAGCTACAATGTCGACGGAATACAAGACCATAGGCCAGGTTGTTAAAGCCTTGCAAGAGCAATACCCCGACTTAACTGTGTCGAAGGTGCGCTACTTAGAAGATGAAGGACTTATTAGTCCTAAAAGAAGTGCCTCTGGTTATCGTAAATTTTCTCCCGAAGACTTCAAGCGACTCGAAAAAATACTCTACCTGCAAACTCAATATTTCTATCCGCTTTCTGTGATAAAGAAAAAGCTTGATGAGGATGCAAGTAAGCCTTTGGACTTACACAGCAAAAATTCGCAAAAAATAAGCGTGCAAGATGAACTTAAGGCGAAGCTTCATCCCTTAGAAAACATACCTTCTTTAATTGGGGTTGACATTGGATTTGTAAGAAAGCTGGCTGAATTTGGATTAATCAAGTTCAGCCCTTCTCCAAAGGGGAGAACCTTAGTTGACGGCAAGGATTTTGAATTAATTTTGGCCTGTCATGAACTAAGGCGCTATGGTATTCAACCTAGACACCTCAAACCTTATGCAATTAACGCCCATCGCGATTCTGTCCTGTTTGAACAGGCGCTCAATAACGTAATTCCTAAATTAAGTAACGAAATATCTGATCAAGATCGAGTAAATTTTCATACTACCTTTGAACGCCTTGACTCTTTAACTTCGCAAATTCGTACCGCATTAATCGTGCGCGATTTACAACATGAATTTAAAAATCTTAACCTGTAATACTTGTGAGGATGGCCATGCCTGAAATTTTTGATTTTACGAAATATATTTACGACATTCCAAACTATCCTGAAAACGGAGTGGTATTTAAGGACATCACACAGCTTTTGGCCGATCCACAAGCCTATGCCATGGTCATTGACACCATTGCTAATCGTTACATGGGATCTGGAGTAACAAAAGTTTTAGGTGCAGAAGCTCGTGGCTTTATCATTGGTGCTCCTATAGCATACAAGCTTAACGCTGGCTTTATTCCTGCAAGAAAGCCAGGAAAATTGCCACGTAAAACTATTAGTGAAGAATATCAACTCGAATACGGCGTAGATATTTTAGAAATTCACGAAGACGCAATTACTAAAGATGATGTCGTCTTAATTGTCGACGACGTTCTTGCAACAGGTGGTACTGCGAGCGCAAAGGCAGAAATTTGTAAGAAAATAGGAGCTAAAGTCTTAGGTTTTGCCTTCGTTTTAGAACTTGATTTTCTACAAGGCGCTCAGAAAATTAAAGAAGCCGGCGACTATGAAATTTACTCGCTTGTTCATGCAAACAAATAAGGTCAACTTGTAGTACAAAGTTTTCGTACATTCCTGATGGAACTTGTGCATTTCCAATTGTGTGCATAAGTTTCATCAGCCTCATAAAACCATAGTTTCCTTTAATCTTTTCATAAAATTTCCTAAGCTTTCTCCATTAAATACGCAGATGCAAAAGCTATAGTCTTAGTACTCCTC
>JAUNLE010000011.1:0-9781 GCA_030532415.1 Coriobacteriia bacterium
TGGTGCCCTCATCATTGAGCTCTTTGGTGAGTTTCATAATGCGACGTCTTCCTGCAGGGTCAAGTCCGGCAAAGGGCTCATCCATCGCAAGGATTTGAGGTTTCATGGCCAAAATACCAGCTATGGCTACGCGGCGCTGCTCTCCTCCTGAAAGCTCGAAAGGGGATTTTGCTAAGAGCTCTTCTGAAGGCTCGATGCCAGTTTTTTTAAGTGCCTCGTGCACTCGTGTTTTTATGTTTTCTTCATCTACACCAATATTTCGAGGTCCAAAGGCTATATCTTCAAAAACAGTTTCGGCAAAAAGCTGATGTTCAGGATTTTGAGTAATAAAACCTACAAGGCTTCTGATCTTGCGTCTTTGTTTTTTATCGCTTGTATCGAGTCCATTTATAAGTACGCGCCCCGACTGCGGCAGCTTCAGTCCATTAATGTGCTCGAGCAAGGTCGATTTTCCCGACCCGGTATGACCGATAAGGCCTACAAAACTGCCCAATTCGATGCTTACGCTGAACTTATTTAGCGCAGGATAGGGAGCACTTTGATGGTATGTGTAACTTACTTCGTCAAAAACAATAGCCATGCTTAGGACAGTTCACCTACAATCGCTTGAAGAAGCTCTTCATCATCAAGGGTGTAGGGAATGGTAAAACCACAGGCGTTTAAGTCTTGCGCAAGTTTATGAGTAAAGGGTGCATCCAAGCCAAGTTCAATCAAATGTTCTGAGTGAGTAAAGACTTCTTTGGGACTTCCATCATAGAGGATGTGTCCCTGATTGAGGACAACGACGCGGTCTGCTAACAGCGCGTCTTCTAAAAAATGAGTGATATGAATAATGGTAATGCCCTCATCTTTTAGTGCCTGAAAAGTCTCATTGAGCTCTAACCTACCCTGGGGGTCAAGCATGGCACCCGGTTCATCAAAAAGCAAAATGCATGGCTGCATGGCAAGTACGCCAGCAATAGCTATGCGTTGTTTTTGACCACCTGAAAGTTCTGAAGGATCGGCCTCGGCAAATTCTGTCATCCCAACACGATTTAAGGATGTCTCGACGCGTTTAATGATTTCGTCTCGAGGGATGCCTAGATTTTCTGGCCCAAAAGCAACATCGTCGCGAACAACACTTGAAATCATTTGGTCTTCAGGATTTTGAAAAACCATGCCAGCATTTCGTCGTATTTCAATCCAGTTTTCTTCGTCTTGCGTGTTTAGCCCCAAGGTATAGACCTCGCCAGAGTCGGGGAGCAAGAGCGCGTTGACGTGTTTTATAAGGGTAGATTTACCGCTACCATTGTGGCCTAAGATGGCAACAAAACTACCCTCTTCGATATCTAAGGAAATGTCTTTTAAGATTTTAGTGTCATCGTAACTAAAAGCTATATTTTGAAACTGAACCTTTGGCATACCGCCCGCTTACTTGTTTGCTTTGATTGGTTTTTTGACCATGTTTGATATGGGTTTGTAAACGAGGAGCGCAATACCTGAATTTGCGACGAGTTTAATAAGGTTAAATGGAATCAATATTGGAATGATCATCTTAACTACGTCCATAACAGTTCCACCATAATACAGTGGAGTTGCGATGAAGTTCACAAGAATGCTTATGGTAAGAGAGCATATAATTCCCACGATCAGCGCTTTCATGGTGCCGTCCATGGTATAGAGTTTCCGATAAATCATCGCCGATGGTATTACGATGGCAAGCGATCCCAATATATTCATAATCACACCAATGGGGTTGGTGAAAATACGAGGGAGCCAAGATAAGATAGCCACTAAAGATCCAGGTGTCGGACCAAATAAAAAGCCTACAATTAAGGCAACAGAACCTGAAGGGTCGTATTTGAGCCAGGGTGCTGCAGGCATAATAGGGATTTCAATAAAACTTACAATAAGTGCTATCGCGGTAAAAATAGCTACGATAACAATTTCATAGGTAGTAAAACGACGTTTTTGTGACTGCGCTTGAGCCATGGAATTCTCCGTTTCTTTCATCCGGACTATAACCGTCGGCTTTGGATTTGCACCAAATCAACCTCCTAAAAACTAGGAGGCTCGTGGACTTATGTTTGCGATGATGCGCAAACACTTACCACCGGTAGGGAGTTGCACCCTGCCCCGAAACATTTCGCCGAATATATTAGTCGTACTAAGATTCCTGGTCAAGTGTGAAGTCGAAAAAAGAATAAGCCCTACGAAAGCTTGAAATTTTCATAGGGCTCAAAGACAGGTTTTAAGCGTGTAGAAAACGAAGGACTCTTACAAGCTTATTTTTTGAGAGCATCTCGAATTTCAGTAAGGAGGACAACTTCTTGACTTGGTTCTTCTTCAGCTGCCTCTTCTTCTTTCTTATAAACCTTATTTGCTGCCTTTACAATTAAGAAGACGACAAAGGCAATGATGAGGAAGGAGACAACCTGCTGGATAAACATACCGTAACTTAAGCTTGCGCTACCAATTTGAAGTGCATAGCTTGAAAAGTCGATACCGCCAATAACAATACCAACGATTGGCATAATAATATCTTCTACTAAAGAATTAACGATCGAGGTGAAGGCTGCACCTATTACGATACCAACAGCCATGTCTAAAACATTGCCTTTTGCAATAAAATCTTTAAATTCTTTTAACATTTTGTGGAAACCTTTCTACAACTAATATAAACAAGGATTCTTTTTCCCGATTGTCTAAAAAATTAGTATTAATTTTTTAGAGAGTGTAGCGGTGCGGGGAATTGTCCTCCACGATTAGCAAAAACGCTTCCTGCAAACTGATTAATTTCCATAACAGGCGCTGATCCTAGAAGGCCTCCAAACTCCACGGTTTCGCCCACTTTCTTGCCGTAAGCAGGGATAATGCGGACTGCAGTTGTTTTGTTATTGATAACACCTATGGCCATTTCATCGGCAATAAAGTTCACGAGCGTATCGACAGAGGTATCTCCTGGAACGACCACCATGTCAATACCAACAGAACAAACTGAAGTCATCGCTTCAAGCTTTTCAAGACTCAAAGCACCCTGGCGCACTGCGCGCACCATTCCTTCATCTTCAGATACAGGGATAA
Source organism: Coriobacteriia bacterium (assembly GCA_030532415.1). GTDB lineage: Bacteria > Actinomycetota > Coriobacteriia > Coriobacteriales > JAEZZM01 > JAUNLE01. Next base: position 3,064 of record JAUNLE010000011.1, read on the forward strand.
AGGCGCCGCTTAAACCACCAACGCGTGACGATGCCATAACTCCACCTTTTTTAACGCAGTCGTTGAGCAGGGCAAGCGCCGCTGTTGTTCCAGGGCCACCACAAACGCCAACACCAATAGCCTCTAAAATATCTGCAACGCTGTCGCCAATAGCAGGTGTTGGCGCAAGCGATAAGTCTACAATTCCTTTTTGAACGCCAAGGCGTCGTGCAGCCTCGCGACTCATAAGCTCACCTGCGCGGGTAATCTTAAAGGCGGTCTTTTTGATGGTTTCAGCAACTTCATGTAAGGGGGCGTCTTCCGGTAATTCTTTGAGTGCTGCCCTCATGACTCCTGGTCCAGATACTCCTACGTTGAGCACCGTTTCAGCCTCACCACTTCCGTGCACAGCTCCAGCCATAAAAGGAGAATCTTCAACCATATTGGCAAAGACAACAAATTTCGCACAGGCAAGTGAATCTGAGTCCTTACTTTTTTCAGCAAGCTCTTTGATGATGTGAGCCGACTGAATAACTGCATCCATATTTATGCCGGCGCGCAGTCCCGCAAGGTTGAGTGAAGAACAGACGACTTCAGTTTCAGAGAGCGCTTCAGGAATGGACGCCATAAGCTTTTTGTCGGACTCGGTGAAGCCTTTTTGAACAAGGGCACTGTAGCCTCCAATAAAGTCCACGCCAACCGTATGGGCTGCCCTATCAAGAGCGCGAGCAATCGGAAGGTAGTCATGAGCCTTACAAGCTGCGGCAACCTGGGAGATTGGAGTGACGCTTACACGCTTATTAACAATTGGTATACCATATTCACGCTCGAGCGACTCGGCAGTAGGGATAAGGTGCTCGGCTTCTCGAGCGATCTTTTCATAAAGCTTGTGTGCAGTCCTATCAATATCTTCATCAGCACAATCGAGAAGTGAAATACCCATGGTGAGCGTTCTGATGTCAAGGTTTTGCTGGCTTACCATAGCAAGCGTCTCTTGTATCGCTCTCTTGTCATACATAGTGCGTGCTCCTTTGTACTCCTTGTGAATACTTTACTTATTTGTTTTGAGATAATAGGTCCTCGTTTGTTATCTTTAAAAATATAATGTACTTTATTAGTAGCGTGCATTGTATTTTGGTCTTATTCTAAGCTAAGGAATGATTATGCCTAGACCCTATGACGAAAAAACCCTTGATATATTAAATAATGCAGAATCGACTCGCGAAATGTTAAGCGCCCTTGATTGGGATGCTTTATGGGAGCTTTGTGCTGAAAAACGTATTGAGTGTGCTATAGATCGTCGAGTAGTTTCAGATGCTTATGCTGATACAATCATGGAAATCATGGGTGTGCGCAGCGGAACTTCAGTTTTAGTCCCCATGGCATCGGGTGGTTCGCTGTGCGTGCGTGCAGCCCTTGCTGGCTCGCGCGTAACGGCAATCAATGATGATGATGCTGCGCTTGAGCGCGTGCAACAGCGCGCCAAAGATGAATGGGTTCGTCCAGGTCTTATCACAAAGGTGCATGGCAATATTTATGATGACTGGTCGGCGCTTAATATATCCCCTCATACGGTGGTCGTTTTGTCGCGCGCTTTAATTGCACACCAACTTAAGAAAACGCTTGAGCAAATTAGTAATTTTGCGCTTAAACGTGCGGTTGTTTCGGTTGAAGCGTATCCAAAATATATAAAAAACGGAGAAAGTTTTGACTGCGCAGACCATATCTTGGTCGTAAACCAGCTCTTTGAATTGGGCTATAACCCCAGCATAAAGTATGTGCTCGAAGATAATTCTCAAAAAATGTATGCCGTAATTTATTGGTCAACTGAAAAATAAGTTAAGAATTCACAAGCTCTTAACCATTTTTGCTTCTAGATAATGCACACTATGTGTAGTACTGCACATAGTGTGCATTAATTTTTGGGAGCCTAAGCTTGACTGAAATTTCAAAACCGGACAGAAGATCCGTGCGTACCCGCAAACGATTGCGCAATGCGCTGGCACTTGAGACTTTAGAAGTAGGTCTTGATAGTGTAACCGTTTCTAATTTAACCGAACGCGCCGATATAAATCGTCGAACCTTTTATACGCATTACAAAGATGTGCCCGATATGGTTGAGCACTGCGAGCAAGAGTGTATTGATGAGCTTGCAGCCCTGTTAGACTCAGTGGTTGACACCTCACTTGACGACCTGTTTGCCGCCATGCGAAACGGTGAGGCTTATCCAGGTGCTCAGGTCATCTTCGACTTTATCAAAGAAAACGCCACCTTTATGCGCGCAATGTTAGGCCCTAAGGGAGATGGCCATATGGGTCTGAAGCTCAAAGAAATCATATGGGATCATGTGCGCTTTCGCTTCTTACACGGGATAGATTCTCGCGTTTTAGGCCCAATCTTCGATTATTACGTTGAATACAATATCTCTGCAATCCTTGGCGTAATCTTGCGCTGGCTCAATAACGATATGAAGGAGTCAAGCGAAGATATGGCAAAGATCGTTACCTTCATTATGTTTGTTCGTCCAGGTGATTTATATGGTCACCCGCTTGATGCACAAACTTTTACGCTGTTTAATTTTGCAGACCTTGCTATGGAGGAATTTAATGAATAATTCAAGCGTGAGTCAAGTGCAAAGTACGACAAACATACAGGCTAAGCAAAACCGTGAGCACGCTAGAAACGCTGATCTTCATCTTGGTATTGATGTTGGATCGACAACCGTAAAGCTTGCAATTTTGGATAATGCGGGTGAATTAGTGCACGCAAAGTACGAGCGTCACCACACGGATGTTCGAGCAACCGTGCGAGAGCTTTTTAAAGAAGCCTACGAATTGTTCGGCAATAAAAAAATGTCGTGTGCGATTACCGGTTCCGGTGGGCTTTTGCTCGCACAATGGCTCGATCTAGAATTTGTGCAAGAAGTTATTGCCTCAAAAAGAGCAGTTGAAACCTTAATTCCTCAAACCGATGTTGCCATTGAGCTTGGCGGTGAGGATGCAAAAATTATTTACTTCGACCAAGGTATTGAACAGCGAATGAATGGTACCTGTGCTGGTGGTACGGGTGCTTTCATCGACCAGATGGCCTCGCTTTTGCATACCAATGCAAGCGGTTTAAATGAGCTGTCAAAAGATGCTGAAATGATTTATCCTATCGCATCGCGCTGTGGCGTTTTTGCGAAAACCGATGTGCAGCCGCTTCTAAATGAGGGGGCACGCAGAGAGGACATAGCAGCATCAATTTTTCAATCGGTTGTAACTCAAACGGTTTCAGGTCTTGCGTGCGGCAGACCCATTAGGGGTAATGTGGCCTTTTTGGGAGGTCCGCTCCAATATTTATCGGGCCTTCGCGAACGCTTTAAGCTTAGTCTTGGCTTAGATGAGGCCTCGGCGATCGTTCCTGATCACGCCCATCTTTTTGTTGCCATGGGTGCAGCATTTGAAGGAGCAATTGGCCATGGTGAGAAAAAAGCGCTTATATCATTTGATCAACTGATAGAGCGTCTTAATAATTTAGGTGATATACAAGGTTCTGAAGTCGACCGTCTACCTGCTCTTTTTGAGGATGAAGCCTCCTTTGAAGAATTTAAGGCGCGCCATGCTGCACAGAAGGTTTCCCACAAAGATATAGCTTCATACACCGGCTCTCGTGTGTATTTGGGCATTGATGCAGGTTCAACAACAATGAAATCTGCCCTTATCGGAGAAGACGGTGAGCTTCTTTATACGACTTATGGCTCTAACTATGGTGACGTTTTGGGTACGGCAAAACAAGTTATGGCAGAAATATATAGCGTAATCCCGAAGGGTGTTGAAATAGGCCACGTTACCTGCACCGGTTACGGAGAAGGCCTCCTTCTTGAAGCGCTGAAAGCTGACTCTGGTGAAATTGAAACGGTCGCACACCTGCGCGGAGCCCAGGAAGTGCTTCCAGGTGTTGAGTTTATTTTGGACGTCGGCGGACAAGACATGAAATGCTTGCGCATTAGCGACGGAATTATCGAGCACATCATGCTCAACGAGGCTTGTTCATCTGGATGCGGATCGTTTATTTCGGCTTTTGCCGACTCCATGCAAATGAGTGTTGAAGAATTTGCTGAAGCAGCCTTAAGCTCGTCTGCACCGGTAGACCTAGGGTCTCGCTGTACGGTGTTTATGAACTCGCGAGTGAAACAGGCGCAAAAAGAAGGGGCAACGGTAAACGACATTAGCGCTGGTTTGTCGTATTCGGTTATGAAAAATGCCCTGTTCAAGGTAATCAAAATACGCGATCCAAAAGATATTGGCGATAAGGTCATCGTGCAAGGCGGTACCTTCTTAAACGATTCAGTGCTTCGTGCCTTTGAACTTCTTACCGAAAAAGAGGCATTTCGTCCTGATATTGCAGGTAATATGGGTGCCTATGGTGCGGCTTTGCTTGCCAAAGACAGAGCCGGAAGTGCTCCTTCAGAAATTTTGTCCTTAGAAGAGATGGAGCAGCAAGAAGTCAAAATTCAAAATGTTCGCTGCGGGCGTTGTGCGAATGCCTGCATGCTTACCGTCAATAATTTTGGCGGTGGCAGACGCTTTATTACCGGAAATCGCTGTGAAAAGGGAGCTGGTATTAAGCGTAACAAGACGGATGCTCCTAATCTTTACGAATATAAAGAGCAGCGCTTATTTGGCTATGAAACACTTTCACGAGAAGCTGCAAGCCGTGGTGTTGTGGGAATTCCTCGCGCACTTAATATGTATGAGAACTATCCGTTTTGGTTTACCTTCTTCAACGAGCTTGGTTTTCGCGTTGAGCTTTCCGATAAATCGAACAAGAAAGTTTATGAGGCGGGAATCGAGTCCATGCCATCAGAGTCGGTATGCTATCCAGCAAAACTTTCTCACGGCCATATTATGAACCTCGTTGAAAAGAATCCCGATTTTATCTGGATGCCATGCATTAAATGGGAGCGAGGAGAGGACGAGGATGCAGGAAACGTTTATAACTGCCCCGTCGTTATGTCATATCCTGAAGCGCTTAAACTTAATATCGAGCCAATCGTAACCGGCGAGATCAACTTTTTGAATCCCTTTGTGCCCTACCAAGATAAAAAAGAACTTAAAAGACGTTTGTTCGACATTTTTGTAAGCGAGCGCGAAGAGGCCCGACGCGATGGAAAGGCTTACGTAAAAGGTCCAAAGATTAGTCGTGAAGAAATCAATCGCGCAGTCGATAAGGCGTGGGCAGAAGATGAGGCCTTCAAAAAAGATATGCAGCGCGCAGGGGAGCAAACCCTTGCGTGGATGGAAGAGCATGATATGCATGGTATTGTGCTTGCAGGCCGCCCTTATCACAATGATGGTGAGATAAACCACGCAATTCCAGAGCTGCTCAAATCCTTTAATTTTGCAGTATTGACTGAAGATTCTGTGGCGCACCTTGCAAAACCCGATCGTCCTATACGCGTGGTAGATCAGTGGATGTATCACTCGCGCCTGTATCGTGCGGCAAAGTTTGTAACAACAAGAAATGATCTAGATCTAATCCAGTTGAACAGCTTTGGCTGTGGCCTAGATGCACTTACCACCGATCAAGTGCAAGAAATCCTAGAGGCTGCTGGAAAAGTTTATACCGTTTTAAAGATTGATGAGGTATCGAATTTAGGTGCTGCTCGAATTCGTATTCGTTCCTTAATGGCTGCCCTTGAAGATAAACGCATTGACCTGCTGAAAGCTTCTTCATCTGAAAATAAAAAACTTGAGGATGAAGAAGAGCACACGGGCAAACTTCCAGTTCAGCGGGCAAGTGTTTCTAGTGCATTTAAGAAGGTTCGTTTTACCCAGGAGATGAAGGATAAACGTTATACGATCCTTTCTCCCCAAATGGCACCCATACACTTTGACCTTGTCAAAGAGGTTATTAACGGAGCTGGCTACAACTTAGTTTTGTTGCCCTCAGTTGATCAAGGAGCGCTTGAAGCAGGCCTGAAATATGTGAATAACGATATTTGTTATCCTTCAATTTTAGTAACCGGTCAAATTATGGAAGCGGTGACGAGCGGCGAATACGATATGGATAACACCGCCGTTATTATCACGCAAACGGGTGGAGCCTGCCGTGCTACAAACTACATTGCGCTCATCCGAAAAGCACTCAAAGATGCCGGCTATGAGCAGGTTCCTGTAATCGCGCTTGGCCCAAGCGGTCTTGACGAGAAAAACGAGGGCTTTAGCGTTTCGCTTGATATGCTCAAAAAAGCGACCTATGCCATCTTATATGGCGATGTTATTATGCAAACCTTGTATCGAACCAGACCGTATGAGGCTCATCCGGGTTCAGCCAACGCGCTCTATGAAAGGTGTATGGAAAAAGCACGCCTGGTGATGCCCCATATTACGCGCGCTAAATTTAAGAAACTTGTACAAGAGACGGTTGATGCCTTTGACGAGCTTGAGCTTGTAGACGATCGATCAAAGCCTCGAGTTGGTGTGGTAGGAGAGATTTTAGTTAAGTTCCATCCAACTGCAAACAACCAGCTTATTGATGTTATTGAAGCAGAAGGATGCGAAGCAGTAGTTCCAGGACTTGCAGATTTCTTCTTGTATTCATTGTCGGGTAACGTTAACTGGATTAAAGAGCTTGGTGCAAGTTTTACGAAACAGTTAGGTGCAAAATTCACCATCGACTTAATTCAATGGATGAGAAAACCTGCCGACGAGATTTTAGCTCGCTCAAAACGCTTTGAACCCGCCATTCCAATTCT
>JAUNLE010000011.1:9791-32224 GCA_030532415.1 Coriobacteriia bacterium
AGATATGGCAGACAAGGCAAAAGATGTCATTTCTTTATGCAACACCGCAGGAGAAGGGTGGCTTTTGACAGCAGAAATGATTGATTTGATTGAACAGGGCGCTCCTAATATCGTGTGTGCTCAACCATTTGCCTGTCTTCCTAACCATGTGGTAGGAAAGGCTGTTATAAAGGAATTAAGAAAACGGTATCCGAAATCAAATATAGTTGCGGTAGATTACGATCCAGGAGCATCTGAGGTAAATCAGCTCAATCGTATTAAACTAATGATTACGGTTGCTAAAACTAATTTTAGAGAAGGCAGCGAAGAGACCTTTGTCCTCAGGCCTCAAGATGCTGGTTTTGAAGATGCAACTGAGCTTGCCTTTGGAAGTTCTTGTGCTTCTGCAGGCGTTGAAACTTCTGACAAAATCCTTGAAGAAGTAAGGAAGTAGTTATGAAATTTAGAACATGGCACAAAGTACTTGTCTTAGCGTCTTTAAGTGTAATGCTTTCAGCATGTACGCTGCCATTCACAAAAGGAGATGCGCCTGACGAGCCAGTTGCCTCCATCACAGATTCTGCAAGCCTTGAAGCAAGTCAAAATGAGACAAGCGCAAGTCCTTCGAGCGAAGAAGGTTCAGAAGAGTCATCAACTATAGCTTCGACCATCCAAAAGCCAGATCCCGTAAAGCCAATCGAGGGTATTACGAGTCCTGCAGTAATGTATTTCGTAGATAAAAACTCCGAGCTTACAGGGGTTCAGGTCGACCTTGCAGCGCACACGCTTACTGCCGAAAATTTGATGGATCGCTTGTTAGCGGGTGTGAGTGAAGAGGAAAAAGCTGAAGGCTACAGCAGTAAAATTCCTGAGGGAACGAAGCTTAATTCAATTCAGATGAAAGAGACTATTGCTGTGGTCGACTTATCAAGTGAATTTGCTGCTCAAGGCGATGATGCCTCTATGAAGATGCGTGTAAGCCAAGTTGTCAACACCTTGTCTCAGATTTACGGTGTTGAAGCGGTAAGCTTTCAGATTGATGGTAAAGAAGTAGAAAAACTTGGCGGTATTGAGCTTTCTGGACCTCAAACCGCCGCAATGTGGCCTGTTGACTTATAAGCTATACATGAAGTTGAAGATATCTTCACGTTGGACGGTGACCTGCAAATTCATCTGCTCGCCGACCGCCTTAAGTCCCTCTTGAATTTCTTCGAATGATTGAGTGGCATTATCAATATTGAAGATGATGGTCATGGTGAAAAGGTCGCCTAAAAGGGTTTGTGTTAAGTCAAGAATGTTTGCATTCGCTTCTGCCAAAACCTTTGAGGCTGCATGAACAATGCCGCTACGATCCTTACCTAAAATGCTTAATACGCAGTTATTTGACATGGTGTACTACTCCCGTTTTATCGATAGAAGATTCCGTTGAGAACTGAACCAAATACGATATCGATTGTAACGCCTGCATCGCGAAGTTCTTCGACAATTTTTAATGCCTTTGGAACTTGTGCTTCACTATCGACCTTATTTAAGAAAAATACTTTTTTGCCAGGCGAATTTTTAAACATCTGATCCGGACGCATAATAACTTCCTTCATTAAGGCGGCGTCCACTGTGTCTACCGTGCCGTACAGCTCAGTGAAGGTGTCATAGGCATGGGTATTTTCAGGAGTCGGATGAATTCCGTAGGCTTGAATTGGAAGAATTCCAATGGTTAAACTCGTTGCAGGGTGAATGGGTGGTTCATGGTCACGCCATGCTTTTATAGGAAGGGTGCGCGACCCGTCTGCTTCAATTGAAGCAATATCGTAATACGAAGCCGCTTTTTCAAGTTCGCTTATGCCTGGTGTCGTAAGCATTCCCTTATAAAGGGGGCCCGTAATTGAAGCGAGTGGCTGTGCGCGCTGTTCTTCATGTGCTTTTTCAAGTTCATCAAGTGAATAGAAGATATCTGCATGATCAGGAATTTGATCGGCACCTAATTTTGTGGTGGTTCCAATAAGTGCGCTGCGTCCAGGCTTTGAGTTAATATAGTCAAGTGCAAGACGTCTCATCAGGGTTGTTTTGCCATTGCAACCGACTACTGATATAAAATCGCCTGATGTAATATCAAAGGCGTCTAGCATAGTAGTTCGCTGAAAGTTCATAAGTCATCCTTGTACAAAAATATTTCCTTGTAAGTATAGCAAAGGAAAATTATAAATGAACTCTGTACGACTTCTTCATAATCCTTGGGTATACCATGAGCTACCGTTTTATATACCACGGTAGGTTTTAAGACTGTATAAAAGGAGTGTGCAAGCTATGTATGCACTTAAGACAGAATCACATTTTGATTCGGCACATTTTTTAAACGAATACGAGGGTAAATGCGAAAACCTTCACGGCCATCGCTGGAAGGTTGTTGCCTATATAGAACAAGAAAAGCTTCAGGAGTCTGGAGAGAAAAAAGACATGGTCATGGATTTCAGTGACTTTAAGCACGCGCTTCGTGAACTTACTGAAGTTTTCGACCATACCTTTATTGTTGAAGAAGGTTCATTAATGCCTGAGACGATAGAGCTCTTGGAAAAGGAAACCTTTAAGCTTTCTATCGTTCCGTTTAGAACAACCTCAGAAAACCTTGCAAAGTATTTTGCCGACAAACTTATTGAGCAAGGCTTTAATATTTCTCAGGTAGAAGTCTATGAAACACCGCTGAACTGTGCAATCTATCGCCCATAGGGCTTATGTAGTTCATAAGCCCTAAACATCAAAGCGCGTTTGCTCATTAAAGTGCGAGACAATGTCAATTCGTTTACATTTACTTGGATCGATAAGCGAGCATTCTTCATCGTAGTAATAGTGAACATCAATACCCTTATTTTCACGCTTTAAAGCAAAAGCAAGACCGTCAAAGGGTCTTAAGTCTTTATCGGCAAGCGCTTGCTTCCAAGCTTGTATAAGAAGTTTCATGTTGTCTATATGATGCTCATCGTCTAGAACGAGCTCGTTTTCATCCTCAAGCACATAGTAATTTAAGGGAAGCTGCTCGTTTCCGCTCTCAAGGATGGAGCCAAAGAAATACTTCCAATTATGAGGGGCGGTCTTGCTCGTGATATATCGAGCAAGCGAGACCAAATATTGTGCTTCAATATCTAATTCATCTTGCGTCATTACTAAAATAAGTCTCCATCTTCTTTAGCCTTTACAATAGCTACTACCGTTACTGCGGTAACAATTGCAATTCCTCCGGCTAAGAGGAGCATCTTAGCCATGCTGTCATTTGATCGAATTTCTTCATAACCATCAAGAGCGGCGTCGCGAACTTGATTGCCACGATCAACGACTGAATCTTTGAAATCCGAGCTTCTTTCGCTTACAAAGTTGCTTACTGCACTTGGGACTTCTTGTACGCGATCAACAACTTTTTGTACCGGAGTTTTTTTAATTCTAAATGAGGACTTATTGTTAAAAACTTTGTCTTCTACGTAATCCACCAGAGATTGTGCACTGGTTTCAAAAAGGTTTTGAAAAAACTTATTGTCCATTATGGTATTACCTCTCTTAGTTATGTGGAGTTCTCTTATAAGTACCCGTCTTGCTAAGTCAACAATCAATGAATGCATGCCGTTGGTCTGCCAAAAAGTACCACTCACATTTGCTCATAATTTGGGAACATACCTATAATGACAGCTAGGTACATCATATATAGTTTGGAGATGTTTGTATGTCTGAAGATTCAAAAAATGTCGTAGCAGTTTTTCCATCTGAAGAAATGGGTGCAGGTGACCCTAAACTTGGAAAAACTTTGGCAAAGAACTTTATTTATGCGCTTGCACAACAAGAAAATCCTCCTCAAGTCATGCTTTTCTATAACAGCGGTGCTCGTTTAACCTGTGAAGGTTCACCTGCCCTTGAAGATCTTAAGGGTCTTGCAGATCGTGGTGTAGAGATTTTCACCTGCGGCACCTGCCTAGATTTTTACGAGCTTACCGATAAGCTTGCTGTGGGTGAGCGCGGCAATATGCAAGGAATCGCTCGTTATATGGTAGAAGCCGACCACGTCGTTCAGCCATAACTTAATCCTTATGCTACAAAAACAGAAAGCTGTCGTAATTAGTTTTGATAAGACCGTCGATGCCATGCGCTTTGATGATGAGCATGAAAAAGGCGGTCTACCAGGACGCTTAATACCACTTCCACAAGAAATAGGCTCAGGTTGTGGCCTTGCTTGGCGTATGAAACCTGAAGAATATGAAGAGGTAAAAGCTGCTATCGACGCGCTTGGCGTCCCTCATAAAGTACACACCTTAATGCTTTAGAAACACTGTGATGCAACGTGATTTATTTAGATAATGCTGCTACAACTTTGCAAAAACCACCTGCGGTCATTGATGCCGTTGTGAGCGCACTGCACAATTCTGCCAATGCCTCGCGTGGTGCCTACGGAGAAGCCCTGGCAAGTTCTCGCTTAATCTTCAAGACGCGACAAAAACTCGCCGAGTTTTTTGGCTGCGAAACAGATCACGTAGTATTTACGTCTAACGCGACCGAATCGCTGAATATCGCAATCCAAGGGCTCTTTAGCTCGGGAGACCATATTATTTCAACCGACTGGGAACACAATTCAGTACTTCGCCCCTTGTATCGCTTGCAAAGAGAGCAGGGTGTTGAACTTGATTTCGTTTCTGCAGATGAAAACGGAGCCCTTGATCTTGCCTCACTTGAATCGCTCATCAAAGACAACACAAAGGCAATCGTGTGTACTCATGCCTCCAACGTGATTGGAGACTGCATTGACCTAGATGTAATTTCAAAGTTTGCAAAAGCACATGGACTTTTGTTTATTTTGGATGCATCGCAAACTGCCGGCGTTATCCCAATTAACATGGAAGAACTTGGCATTTCGGTTTTGTGTGCGAGCGCTCACAAGGGCCTTTTAGGTCCTCAAGGAGTAGGCGTGCTGTGCATAGCTCAAGGTGTAGAAATAAGGCCGCTCAAAGTTGGGGGCACCGGAATCCATTCCTTTGATAAAAATCAACCGCAAGAATACCCAACGAGGCTTGAAGCCGGAACGCTTAATGGGCATGGAATTGCAGGCTTGTCGGCTGCGCTCGATTTTTTGAATGAAACAGGACTTTCCACGATTCATGAACACGAAATGAAGCTGGCCACACGTTTTTATAAGGGCATTAAGCAGTTTGATTCAATCAAAATATATGGCGATCATTCAAAATCTTTAAGGACTGCAGTTGTGGCGCTCAACGTGGGTTCAGAGGATGCGTCCTATGTCTCTGACCTTTTAAGTAATGAATTCGGTATTGCTACCAGGCCAGGTGCCCATTGTGCACCACGAATTCATGAAGCGATGAAAACTCAGGCGCAAGGTGCTGTAAGATTTAGCTTTGGTTGGTATAATTCGACTGAAGATGTTGATGCCGCAATAGATGCGCTTGGGGAAATTACTCGCTATTTATGCAAGGACCAATTGTAAAACTTGGATCGAGGAGATTTTTAAGCCTCCATTTAATACTTGAAGGCATTATTATCGGCTTGCTCGTTGGTCTTGCAACATCAATATTTCGTCTGTTTATCGCAATGAGCGCAGCTCCAATTCGTCTCTTCATTGAGCGTGCTCAAAATTCTTACGCATATGCTGCACTTGCGCTTCTTGTCATGTGCATTTTTGGTTTGATAACAGCTCAAATCGTCAAGTTTGAACCCATGATTTCTGGTTCAGGTATTCCGCAGGTATCCGCGCAGCTTCAGGGCAGAATTCAGGTGCTTTGGCATAAAACATTGCTTGCAAAAATGCTTGGCAGTCTTTTTACGCTTGGATCAGGCTTGACGCTCGGAAGAGAAGGGCCAAGCGTACAAATTGGTGGCATGATTGGCGATGGCGTTTCTCACATTGCCAAACGCTCTGAAACGGAACGTAGGTATTTATTGACAGCTGGTTCAGCTGCAGGTCTTGCTTCTGCTTTTAATGCACCTTTAGCAGGCGCTATGTTTGCCCTTGAAGAGCTTCATAAAAACTTTTCTCCAACGGTCCTTGTTCTTGCAATGGTAAGCGCCTATAGTTCGGTTTTTCTTGCAGGAACAGTGCTTGGGACCGACCCTGTTGTCAAGGTGTTTCAATTCCAAGCGCTTGATTTATCAATGTATTGGGCTGTTATTTTAATTGGCATAATCACAGGTTTATCAGGTGTCCTGTTTAATAAATCTATACTAGGCTCAAAACTTTTCTTCTCAAAGCTAGCCATTCCGAAAACCTTAAAACTTGTAATTCCTTTTGCTATCAGTGCTATTTTTATCATCATTTCGCCAAACTTATTCGGTTCAGGCTTAAACCTTATGTTTTTGGATATTGATGCAGCGAATACCTCGCGTTCAATTGGCTCTCTCTTCTTTCTTCTACTCATAAAATTTTTCTTGCTCCTGATTGCCTTTGGCAGTGGACTTCCCGGCGGACTTTTCTTCCCCTTGCTCGTGCTTGGAGCGCTTGAGGGAAATATTATTGCTCACATTGGTATGAATTTCGGACTCGTGAATACCAACACCGCCCTCATCTTCATTATTTTGGCGATGTGCGGTCACTTAAGTTCAATTGTTCGCTCTCCGCTTACCGCTATTTTATTGGTCTTTGAACTGACGGGCTCGCTTTCATTTATGCTGCCTTTGGGGATTGTTTCTTTGGTTGCTTACTTTACTGCAGAACTTTTGGGTTCAAGGCCTATATATGCAAGCTTGCAGGATATGATTCCTGGAATTGACCATGATTTACCTAAGAAAACCTCCGAAGGACATACGAGTAGAAGCAATGTTTTAGTGGAGTTTTCAGTTGAGCCTAATTCAGTGGCGGACGGAAAGATGATTAGAGATCTAGGTATGCCAACTGGTTTGATGATCGTGTCGCTCAGCCGTGGTTCAAGCCAATTTTTCCCGGGCGGCTCTATAGTTCTGCAAGGTGATGACTTCTTAGAATGCCTTATTCCAGAAGATAAATTATCAGAGTACGTGCGTTTTATGGAAGGCATTGTGGGCGAGCAAAATAGCTCTGAAGCGCACCTGCACTACAAAGAAAGATTCTTCAGTAAAAAAGAGAAACACTAAGCTTTTCCTGCAAAAACCGCTTAAAAACTAATTCCTCCTGCTGCGAGACAAGTGAGGACTTTAGTTGATTTGTTTTCTTATATAGGTGAAACTAATTACAGAAATGAATAGATGTAGGGGAGGAATTTACATGCCAGCAGGAGACCATTTTGGAACACCCCAGAACTTCCCAGAAGGTATGCCAAACAATCAATATCAATCATACAATCGAGGTCCACAAAAACAAGGAGTATCGGGTTATGCGATTACTTCACTCGTTTTAGGTATTATTGGACTTCTAGGTTCAATTATTCCAATCCTCAATAACGTCACCTTCGTTCTTGCGGGATTTGCCGTAATTTTTGCAATTATTGCCTTAGTTCTTATAAAAAAATCTGGCAAATCAGGCAAGGGTCTTGCAATCAGCGGTCTTGTTTTAGGTGTGCTTGGAATTATCTTAACGCTTGTAGTACAAGCCTTCTTTGTAGCTGCTATTGATCAAATATTAGAAGAATCTGCTACAGAAACTAATAATTTGGAAGAATCGGCGCTTGTGGCTAACGGCGAAAATTCAGATGCATCAGCAGATGCCCAAGGTTCAGAGGAAGGGGAGCCAATTGGTGTTACCCTTGTTGATGATGAGCTCATGACATTCACCGTAAACAAAAAGACCAAGGATTTATTTGGTGCGGGATACGAGGTAAGTATTCAAAATAAGTCAGACAAAGATCTTTTAATTGGTCTTAACAATGTGTCGGTTAACGGAACCATGCAAGATGTTCTCTTTGGTACGACTGTTACTGCTGGTAAAAATGCAAATGAGACGATAACTATTATGGGCATCAAAGATATGAACGAACTCGTAAATACTGAAGCAACTATTAGCGTTAGTGATGAAAATACCTTCGAGCGTCTAGCGGAATATCCGTTTAACGTGGATTAATATCCATATAAAACTACATACATCCAAAAAAGAGTCGTTTAGACATCCAGTCTAAGCGGCTCTATTTTTTTGCAAATAGAGAGTATGCAGAAAAATGTTAGACACTGTTGACTTTTAAGTTAAACATAGCTAACTTTTACTCAGAATGATTTTCTCTTGCAAAAAAGGGGGTGTGTAATCAGTAATGGATATGCACGAAGATAAGTGTCGTCACTGTTCTTACAACAAGAGTCAAGAAAGCATCTCGCTTGCACAAGCCGAAGTTGGAAATTCCTATCGAATCGAGCGCGTGCTTGGTTCTGGTCCGGTGCGAAGAAGAATTATGGATATGGGGCTTACGAAACATGTCACCTTATATGTACGTAAAGTCGCGCCACTTGGAGATCCGATGCAGGTATCACTTCGAGGTTATGAGTTAACACTTCGACGCGCGGACACTTCTGAAATTTTAGTGGTACCTATTTAAGTCTGCTATTTGCCAAACATCCGAATAGCAGCAGCATAACGACCAGTTATGCGGCACCTAAGGTGTGAGAGTCCACCTGTAACAACTGTGTTGTTCTAACGGTTCAAAAGGAAGCATATGTCACTAACTATTGCACTTGCCGGTAATCCAAACTCCGGTAAAACTACCCTTTTCAATGTCTTAACAGGCCTAAAACAGTATGTAGGAAACTGGGCGGGTGTTACGGTAGAGAAAAAAGAAGGATTCTACCGAAATAATAAAGACATCAAATTCATCGATTTGCCTGGTATTTACTCTATGTCATCGTACTCGCCTGAAGAAGTTATTGCCCGCGACGTTCTCTTAGGTAAAAAAGGAGAAATCCCTGACGTCATCATCAATGTAGTCGATGCAACGAATATTGAAAGAAACCTTTATCTATCTTTGCAGCTCTCTGAATTAGGCCTTCCAATGGTAATTGCGCTTAATATGTATGACCAGGTTGAAAAAAATGGCGACGCAATCGATATAAGGGAGCTTGAGCGTCGCTGTCACTGTCCTGTTGTGCCTATATCGGCGCTTCATAATCGCAATATTAAGGAGTTAATAGATACAGCAGAGCTGAGGGTTCATCAGAACAATAATGCTCTACCCATAGGGGAATATCCCCCAGAGCTTGAAGATGCGCTCGAGAAGTTTGCGCAGCTAGCTAAGTTAGAAAATCACCCCAAAAAACGCTGGTATACCAGTAAATTGTTAGAAAATGACCGCCAAGCCTTAAGCGATTTATCGTTAAGTGCCAAGCAAAAGGAAGCGGTTTTAGAACTTAGAGAAAAAGTTGAGGAGGCCTTTGATGATGATGGAGAAGGCATTATCATCAATGCGCGCTACGATTATGTGACCGATCTTGTGGCCGATACATATAAGTCGGGTATCGTTGGTCTTACGACGAGCCAAAAGATTGATAAAGTCGTTACGAATCGCGTTCTTGCAATTCCTATTTTCATCTTATTAATGAGCGCAATTTACTATATTGCAATTTCAGTGGTTGGCGGTCCTGTGACCGACTGGGTTAATGAAGTGCTTATTGCTGAAATTATCCAAGATAATGTAAGGACTTGGATGGAAGGCGCTCGGGTAGCTCCTTGGCTTACTTCGCTTGTTGTCGATGGTATTATTGCAGGTGTTGGAGCTCCTTTGGGCTTCTTGCCTCAAATCCTTACCCTTTTTGTGCTGCTTGCAGTCCTCGAAGACATAGGTTATATGTCTCGAATTGCCTTTATTCTAGACCGTATTTTCAGACGTTTTGGTTTGTCAGGCAAGTCCTTTATCCCAATTTTATTAGGCACGGGCTGTGCTGTTCCAGGTATTATGGGCACGCGTACGATTGCAAATGAGAATGATCGCCGCCTTACTATTATGGTTGCTCACTTTTTACCTTGTTCGGCTAAATCAAGTATCATTGCGCTTTTTGCAGGAGCTGTTCTTGCAACCTGGTGGTTTGCTCCCTTGGCCTATTTCAGCGGCATCTTGGCTGTAGTAATAACAGGAGTAATCCTTAAGAAATTTAAGGCCTTTAGAGGCGAGAGCACACCTTTTGTAATGGAACTTCCAAGCTATCATGTGCCCCTCGTAAAAAATATCATCCGTTCATCTTTTGATCGAACGAAAGCCTTCGTTGTAAAGGCTGGAACGGTCATCATGCTGGTGGTTGTAGCGCTGTGGTTCTTACAAAATATTACGATTACCGGCCAATTTGCAGATTTTTCAGAGTCAGGTGCCGATTCAATTTTGAGCTCTTTCGGTAAAGCGGTAGCTCCACTGTTTGCCCCTCTTGGTTTTGGTAACTGGATTGCGACGGTTGCTTCGTTTGCTGGAATTGCTGCAAAAGAAGTTGTCGTTTCGACCATGGGAATTCTTTCAGGTGTCGGTGAACTTGCAGAGACAGATCCAACTGCCTTAAGTCTTGCGGCAAGTCTCTTTACCCCAGTTTCAGGTTTGGCTTTTGTGATTTTCAACCAGTTAAATACCCCTTGTGTTGCTTGTATCGCTGCTTATAAAAGTGAGCTGGCAGATAAAAAATGGATTAGCTTTGCCCTTGTTTATCAGGCCGTCTTTGCTTATGCGATAAGTTTTCTGATCTTCCAATTTGGTACGGTGCTCTTTGAGGGCACGCCATTTAACATGTGGACAGCGCTTGCATTGGCTGTGCTTGCACTCCTTATCTTCTTGCTTGTTCGCCCAACGCCAAAAGATAGCACGCAGCACGCGAGTTTGCCTGAAGAAGAAGCCCTTGTAATGTAGAAAAGAAAGGATGAAAGAAGATGACTTCAACACTAGCAACTATAGCTGTTGCACTACTCCTTGTGTGTGCACTCATCGTTGCAATAAAGTACGTTGCAAAACATGGCGCTTGTGCGGGCTGTGAAAAGAGTAAGACAGAATGTAAGGCTTGTAGTGTGCAAAGATTTTCAAATTATGAAAAGGCTCTTCAAGAGCTTGCCCATGAGCATGACCTGAAAAAATAAGAGTGTTCGCTTATATAAAAAGCTAGAGTTTCCCAGCTAAGCCAGTCGCCTTATTTACTTATAATAAAATAAATAAATGCATGAGTATAAGGTTCTAATTATTTATAATTGAGAATAGACTTGTAAGCGGTGCAGCGGGAGGAACTGTGGAATTAAACGACCTAAGCCCTAGTAGCGTATTGTTTGACGACATGAAAAATTATGGCAAGATCAATCACAACACTTTGGCAGTGCTGTTATTCAAAAAGGACGCTAAGCTCGGGAAAACCCTTATGCACGAGCGTTTGAAAAGCCGCTCTTTCATATCGAGAAACATCAAATTTGCAGTTCCTGGATATTATCCTAAAAACATGTATAACAATTTTGTTTTGATTGCTCTGGCGCTTACCAATAACATAAAAAAGCAAACTAATAAGAGCTATGATGAGATTATTGAGCACTACAAAACAGAAGCATCAGAACAAATGTGTGAAGCGCTTGAAGCCGTTAATATCGATTCGACTATGTATAAGAATATCCAGCTTATCATCGAGAATCTAAGTGAACAGCATGGTATTTCAACTGCAGATAAGTGCACCGCTTACGTTTTGCTTTTTGTGGCAACTGGCGCGCTTGGAGACTTACAAGAAGTCGATACGATCGTAAACCAATACGTAAATCGCTCGCTTAATGTAAATTACTACACGACGGCGGTTAGAACGGAAGATTTGAAAGTCCTTCACGAGGATAAAGAAACGAATCTTGCACTTCAGCTTTTGCGAAGCAAGAGTAATCAAAGCGGTATTTTTCCTATTGCAAAGAGCAGTACTGGCACAATCATTGGATTTCACCCAAAACAAGACAATGATGTCATTATCGTAAATGACTCAAATGTGTCTCGAGAGCACCTCAAAGTTTATTATGACGAAGCGAGCGAAAAGTACTTCGTACTTGGACTTAATTCAACAAATGGAACAAAACATATTGATGGAGGAACAAGCATCGAGACCGTCATCGATCTTCCACGCGCGCAGACGGATGATTCCTACATTCCTAGTCCTCACGAAATTAAACCATCTGATAGATTAATTTTAGGAGAAACGACTGTCTTTTGGGTTATTGCGACCAACTAGCCTTCAAGAACAGCGTCCGACTAAGGTGTAAGGATTGTTTTGGATACTCATTTTGATAAATATCTTGAATTTGACTCTTTCTTGCCTGTGTATAAGAGTTCTACCGATAAAACCGAGACGACGCGTCGCTTCATGCAGCTTGTGCTCGCACAAGACTTAAGTGAAGTGGGCGGCACGGGTTTTGTTATTAAAGCGAAAAATGCGCTTGGCGAAGTCTTTGCGCTCAAGGGCATTAAGAAGACTCCTGAAGTAAATTACAAGGCAGCCAAGCAAGCTTTCGAACAAGAATTTTATAACCAAAAAGAGCTTTCCTTCATCAAGGGTTTTCCGGATGTGTATGGCATGGGTTATGCTGAGGGAGACCCCTATATCTTGATGGAATGGATTGAGGGTATTACGCTCGACAAAGCAAGGGCACAACTTCCAGTAAATAAAGGTGGTCGGGGAGTTGATGCAAAAGTATTATCCGAAATTGCCCTTTCAGTTCTAGCAACCTTAAAAGGAATTACCACCCTAAGACGTCCTATTATTCACCGTGATATTTCTCCTCGAAATATTATGATCAGTACCGAAGACTTGAGCCTTACTGATCAAGTTGTTTCTGGAAAATTCGAAACCTTCCTTATCGACTTTGGATCTTCAGCAAAAGCGCTTCCGGTAAACGAGGGTTTTACGGTTGCAAGTAATATCCTGCGCGGCGTTACTCAAGAATATGCACCACCCGAGATGTTGAGTGCCGATATTGAAGGTATTTTGGATAAACGCTATTCACAAAAAATCGACCTGTATTCACTTTGTAGTGTGCTCTACGAGCTGTATGCTGGTCACACCCCTTATAGGCTTGCGTATCGTCATGATGAATCGGCCTATTTAGTCAAAACCAACAATCCTCCCATTCCGCTTACCCCTGTCGAGGAGCGCGATGAGCTTTTCTGCAAAATTATTATGGGCGGTTTAATTTCAAATCAAGAAGAGCGCCTTTCGATTGCAGCTTTTTATGACTTGCTCATGCAATGGCAGATGAATCACTTTAATGTGACCCCGCTTTCCTATAGTGAATGGGCGATTCCGAAAACTATTACCAGTGAACTGTTAAATCGCAACAATACCGAAATTTTGAATCCAGGTGTTAAAGAACGTCGCGAAGCCCGCATTGCTCGCTGGGAAGCCGAACAAGCCGAAGAACAAAAAAGACTCAAACGCCATCGCAGACGCAAGTTTATAGCGGCGGGTATGCTCGTATTCATTATTTCTGCTGTAATAAGCATCGGTTTGTTCAAGAGCGTTCTTGATGAAAATGCACAAGAGCTCCTTGAGCTTCAAGAAGCGCAGATGGCTCAAGAGAAGGCAAACCAAGAGCGCGCCGAGGCCGCATTTAAGATGGCACAAGAAGCTCAGGCGCAAGAGGGCAGGTCACTCAGGCTAGCGCAAGAGATAAAGACTGGACTTTGGGGCTACCTTGATGAGAATGGCGACTGGCTTATCGAGCCAAAATACAGCGAGGCGCCTGGAAAGTTCCAAGATGGCCTTGCTCCTATGAGAATTGGATTATCGAGTTCGACAAAAGAGGGCTTATTTGGCTTTATTGATGAGAGTGGAGAGCTCGTAATCGACGCCCAATTTAGCGAGGTCTTAGGCTTTAGCGAAGGCCTTTGTGGCGCGCAAGATCCTCAAACTCACTTATGGGGTTTCATCAATAAGGATGGAAACTGGGTAATTCCAGCAGAATTTTCTGAAGTTCACGAATTTTCTTGTGGTATGGCGCCCGTGGCAACGAATGAGGAAATGCCTTTGTGGGGCTTTATTGACTATCAGGGTGCGTGGATTTTCGACAAGCGCTTTATTCAGTTAGGTTCCATGAGCGAAGATGGGCTTGCTCCTGCGGTAGATAATTCATTCATGTGGGGATTTATTAATCCCGATGGTTCTTGGGCAATTGAAGCTCAATATTTTGGTGCTAAAAACTTCAGCGAGGGAAAGGCGCCCGTAATCATTGATGAGACAAGTAAACTTTGGGCTTATATCGATGTCAATGGCTCGCTTGTAATAGATCCGGCCTTTAGTGAGGTTAAGGATTTTAAGTCTGGCAAGGCTCCTGCTAAAGATCCGAATACGAACTTGTGGGGCTTAATTGATGAGCTGGGAGCTTGGACTATTGAACCTAGCTATCCTTGGATGGGTCCTATAGCGAACAAGCAAATGTCGGCGCTCGACCCCGAGACCTCGACCTATGGTTACTTGAATTTTGATAATGAATGGGTTATTAAACCGGGGTATGCAAAGATAATGTATTAGTCCGAAACCCAATGCTAGCAGCTAAAACTTAGGGTGTTTGCTTTGTAGAAAGGCACAAGATGAGTAAAGAGAAAAAAGCTAGAAACAATTCTGACCTTGATGTAATCACTCAGCTTGCAAAGGAGTATTACTTCTCAGAGCAAGAGCATCATCCTCAAAACGTGCTGGCATGGCTTGAGGCAAAAAAGCTTCGAATTAACACGCAGCGCCAGGAGCTTTTAAATACCCTTGGTATGCGCGTGTATGAAAACTTAAAAGAAGAAGGCGAAAACGACTTTAATCCTCAGGAAATCTTCAATCGCGCCTTACAGTTGGAAGAACAAGAAGAGGTGCTCAGCCAAGAAATCGAGAAAATGAGGGGCAAAGAGTTCATTCATACCGACGTCTTGCTTGAACCTGCAAAGCAAGATGACTACCGCACGACACCTTCTGTATCAGCTCAGTTTTTAGATGACGATGACTATCCTGATGAAGAGCTCGACCATAAGCTTCTGCAAGACTTTGAAGAACTAGATAAATCTATGGTGAGCGAAATAGATCCCCTTGATGCTCAAGCTAAGCTCGTTTGTCCAAAGTGCGAAAGCTCAGTTAAAGCTGGAGATAAATTCTGCATGTATTGCGGTGCTGTACTTGAAAAGCAAGCCTAGCAGGCATTTTTACGAGAAATAGTTTGCATAAAGGTAGATGCTCAGCGCTGTTATGATAACCGAAAGTCCAAAAACTATAAGAATGCGCGAGAAAACTCGGAGCATAGTGGGCCTTTTTCGTACCTTAGTAAAATGTGTGAGTAGTTCAGTCTTTGGTACATCGACATACTTGTAGTCTACGCTGTGATCTGATGCATCGGGAAATGATGCGTGAATGGCTGGGGGCGCTTCAGTTGTTCTTACTTGTTGGGCAGCGTCTTGAGAACTAAGGTCCGATATTGTCCGTAACTTTTCTTGTGCAAGTTCTGCCGCGAGCCTTTGGGCAAGTTCGGAATCTGCTTGATTTATCCTGTTTTGTGCAAGCTCCTCTTTAGTGTCAAGAGTAGGGCTGCTATCTTGGATTTCACGTGCGGATTTGGAGTTCGCATTAAAAGATCCATCTTGTAAATCGAGCCCACTTGCGCGATTTTGATCTGGTTTTTTTAAGATTCGGGCAGGAGTGGTGTCCATGGTGGGATTGCGCGGAATCAGATAGGTCGTTTCATTGACGGTCACCTCAAGATCATCTGCTCTGTCCTGCTCATCTTCAAGCTCGCCTTGAGAGAAGCCTGCTTGCTCTTTGTCCTCAGGCAAGCGGCTTCCGCACTGGGGGCAAAAGATTGCCTCTTCATCAAGCGTTTCTTTGCAATTAGGACATAACATTTGCTATCAGCTCTTTTCTACAAAGTGACCTTAGTTTAGCGATCCTGATCTGGCACTTTTGAGGCATATATTGCCGTAATAATTAAGGGGTTTGAACCTTTATAAAATCCCTGGTCGTCACCCATGCGCACACATATACCACCGTACATAAAACGGGATGAAAGCATGGTGCTTTCATGACGAACAGAACCTCTCCAGTGATAAAATACAAGCTCTGCAAGCCAGCGCTCAGACATAATGGTGTAGGGGTTGCCATTATACATAACGCCTGCCATCATTTCTGCGCTCTCCCCGTACATATCCTCTTCTTCAGGACTAAAGATACTAGACCAAGGACTTCTGTCCGGACGCGTATGAGAATACTTGACGCCGTTTTCGTAATAGGCAATGGTGCCCAGTTGAGCCATTTCCTCCGAGCGTATTTTTGCCTTTTGTCTTAAATAGATTGAATAGTTGATCGGAGGAATATCTGGCATAGGGGCAAGGTTGTACTTACGACGTTTTTCATCAATTTCAGCATGCTTTTGCTCGTTGTAAGCTTTTCGATAGTTGTTGACGAGAGAGAAAAACTCCTGGTTAAATATCATCTGATTGAAAAATGCTTCAGAATTATACTCTCTTACGGCAAAGTCGTTTAGCGGAAGTGCCATCGAGTAATTTTGATTCTTATG
Source organism: Coriobacteriia bacterium (assembly GCA_030532415.1). Classification (GTDB taxonomy): domain Bacteria; phylum Actinomycetota; class Coriobacteriia; order Coriobacteriales; family JAEZZM01; genus JAUNLE01. Next base: position 26,188 of record JAUNLE010000011.1, read on the forward strand.
GACATCAGACTTTACTACCATGCGGTTTGATTGTTTTAGCTCTGCTCGTCTATATTTGATTTCGTCGTTGAGCGCTGCGATGTCAATGAAACGTTGAGGACTTCTTAGTTCAATATTTACAACGCGGCCTGCATACTCTTTTTGCGCATCAAAGTAAGAATCAAGGTCGTAATTGGTGTAGGGGTATTGAGGATTTGCATTTGCTAACATAATTTTTCCTTATGGTTTTGTCCCTAACGTTTGCTGCTCATGACGCTCTTATAGTCTAGCTATACCACAGAAAAGCTTAAATAAGCAATTACATTGTGCGAGAACGAGCGCCCGCAGGTACTTTTCTTGCCGTCATTTTTGCAGAGGAGTTTGGCAAATGTCCGAATTTTTGCAAAACGTTAAACACAATAATACCAATCGAAAGCAGGAGAGTAAGGATAAGACCATATTTCGGACCCATGACAGAACCAATCTTTATGCCTGAACCAATGGAATCTTGTATGACAAAATTCATAATTGCGATAAAAATGAGCGTTACTATCGTTGAAACCAAGCTTAGTATTCCTGCAAGTAATAAGACGGAGTTTTTGGATTTAAGGACACGCAGGCAGGTGCCTACAATAGCAAGAACGAAGGTGCTAAGCCAGATGAGAAACATAAACTTCTCAGCACCTAGTATAAAAGACCAAATTTTTATATCTTCTGCATTGCTTGCACTTGTGCCTATAAGGGGCCCTAGTATCGAAATAGAGTAGTGCACTTGAGGGATGCTGAACTTTGAAAGAGCGCCAATCATCTTTGGATCAAAACTGTCGTAAAAAAACATCATGAAACCCATAAACTCACTGTTGAGAAACTTACTATTAATTCCAAACCAGGGCGCCATGAGAAAAACTGCTAGGAGCACACCGAATGCTGTTGGCATAACATCCCATAGTTCAAGTTTCTTTGCGCCTCCCTTGTGCGCAGCTGTCGCAAATGCATTACCACCACGAGTTCTACGAGCTATGTCACCTTGGCTTGTCGGTGATTTTCTTGCAGGGCTCACGGGTTCAAAAGTGGCACCGCAGTTGATGCAAAAGTTCGAATTACTGTCATTTGTTGTCCCACATTTAGTGCAAAAACGCATTTTGTCCTGGTTTGCTGTGTCCATAATCTCTTCTCCCTCATTAGTTTTTGCCATGGGGAGCCTTTATGCGCGCACACATCGAATACGTCCCCACAAATACTTTTAAGTTTAGTATAAATATAAGTGAGAATTAAAAATATGTGTTTCGCAACATTTTGTATTGGTATTGAACCTAGCTAAGATTAGTGCTTTCTGTACGTAAGTGGGGATATTATGACTCAACAAAGGGTAAACAGCACCTTTCGAGCCTGGGGCGTACTGCTCTTGTTCGCTTTAGCTTGCATGTTATGCTTAAGCGCTTGCGCTTCAAACTCTCAGAATGCATCAGAGGACTTAGGGCATACAGAAGCATCTTCTCCTAGCCAAGAAGCGCCTGAGGCAGCAAAAGAAGCAGTCAATGCAGAAAAGGCTGAAAATGCCGACGAAAAACCTCAAGAAAAGGCAGAAGCGACTGAGGCTAAAGAGCAGTTCTACCTCCCACACATTGAAGATGAGCCTCTGTGGGCAGGCGAACCTAAATCTCCTAAGAATTTTTATGAGCTTTGGGATAATGCTTTGAGGGCCTTTAATGAGGAGAAATACACGGAAGATTTTATTCCTCACTATACCGATGGTCGTATGGCACAATTCGCCTTTGAACTGCCGATAAACTGGGAGTTCTCTCATTCCACAGGAGTTGATAGTTACCCTTATGGTGAATCTGCTATAGGTATACATTTCACTCGCGGTGATTCTGATTATGCAGTGATTTATGAGCATTATTGCGGCTCCAATATAGCAGAGCAAATTTGGCAAGATATTCAACCCAGCACGGTGAAAAGAGTGACAGACGCCAAGGTCACAAGCCCAAAATACGGTTCGTTAATTCTTGGACAATGTATAGACAACCCCAATGCAGATAATTTTATACAGCTTCTGCCACAAGCATATGTAGAGGATAAATATGCCTTTGAGTTTTTATCAGATTTAGGAAAAGGCTTTGCCTATGACGATATGAATTGGGTTTCTGTCCTGCTTTATGCATATCGCGGCAAAGTGGATTTGAACGATCCAGACGTTCAAGATGCGCTCGAACTTATGAGATCAATGAGACGAGTAGATCCAATCGCGTATAGGTCGAAAATTATCGATCGACAAGCAAGCCCGCGGGGCCAAGCATTAGAGCTCATGAGACAAGATGCCTTGAATGCCTATGCATCTTCTATCAGTGAGAAACAAAGAGATCTATCTTCAGTCATCTTCATCAAGCGAGAAGAAGATCAAAGCCAGTTATTCAATGTGGGTGTGAAACATCCGGAAAAATGGATGGTTTATAACAACAAAATTGTAAGTCTGAGTAGTGATTATGCAGTCATTGTCGATTCTGATGCGGAAAAATCCAGTCCAGAAGCTCTAGCCGACTATACTTTGAGCGAAATTAAAGCTGCAAACTTCAAACAGGAAGCAGGTGACGAGTTCAAGGTGGTCTTGTGCAAGCACAAAGATGGCAAGTCAGCAGAAATACAGCTTGTAAGCGATGAAACCTTAAAGCTCATGCAGTCTCAAGATGCGTCAAAAGAAGCTAAGCTGAAGGATTATGAAGAGACAAGAAAAGATGCTGGCATATCGGTTTATGTGGTCAATACCAACCCAAACAAAGAGCTTATCCTTGATCTAAACGATAAAAACCTTCAAGAAGCAATTTCTATTATGGCGAGCATTAAGAAAATAGATTCCTATGAGTTTGATGCAATCGTGGAAGATATGAGCAGCTATGAGCACGAATCTAACGTAGCTCTTTCTTACGGCTATAAGCCGACTGCATTTACAGGTAAGGCTATTGCTTACGGTAAAAGTAACCCTTCGTTAATCATGGATTTAGATTTTGACAAGGGTGTGTATGTGAGCTATCGAGACGGTATACTTTGGGATTATGGCAACTTCCTCACTTATGAAGAAGCGAGTGAAATAATGTATAACGTAGAGGGCTATGGTAAGAGCACCCTTATATTTACGTCGAAAAGCACGGGACTTTCTGCATATTTAAAGGCAAGAGGAAACGGATTTTTTGTTAGATCGTTTGGATACGATGAGGAATACAGTCGTTTGAGTGACGGTGTATTTGTAATAGTTCCAGAAAACTAAATTGGTCGCGGGGAGCGGATTTGAACCACTGACCTCCGGGTTATGAGCCCGGCGAGCTACCAGACTGCTCCACCCCGCAATCTTTTCTCACGTCGAGATAAAAACTATAACAGGAAATTAAAGATTGAGCAACTGAAACAAAAGCAATCGTCACAGGGCAAACATATTCTTATGCTTGCCCTGCCTTTGTCCAAGCGGTGATTTTACGTTCAATTGAAGCAATAATTTCGTAAATTAAGACGCCTAACATTGCCATTGCAATAATTGCTGCAAACATTTGTGGGTAATCAATTAAACCCCACGCATTAATGATTACGTATCCAAGTCCAGTGGTTCCAGCCATGGATTCGGCAATAAATAAAATGGCAATAGCAGTACCACTTGCAATACGCAGTGTTGCAAACAAGTTTGGCATGACTGCAGGAACAATAACATGTCGATATATTTCCCAGGAATTAGCTCCTAGGGATTGAACGCTCGCTATATAGGATGGATTTACCTGTAGAGCTGCATCGCGCATAGACATTAATACTTGGAAGAAAACCGTCAAGCTAATAAGCATAATCTTTGGCAAGTTCCCTAAACCAAAAATTACGAGCAGCACTGGTAGCAGCACTACTTTTGGGATTGGATAGGACAGAAACAAAAATGGTGCAAAGATTGCATCCGTTTTTTCGTTTCGGGACAAGAGCAAGGCAATGGGAACGGCAAGCACCATGCCGATAAGAATAGAAATAACAACTCGGTATGCGCTAATAACAAAATGAGGGGCAAGAGAACTTAACTGATGTATGAAAACAGGTATTGTCTCTATAGGCGTTGGCAGTGCAGGCGAGTTAAGAATAAGTGAGCTTACATGCCATCCAACAAACAGTATAAGGAGAGCGAGAAGGTAGCCAAAAAAGGCACGTACTTTACTATTAAGCTTCATCATACGGCTTGTCCCTCATTTGTGATTCGTTTAAGTGGTATCTCAAAAGTTTGCTCATCTCAAAAATTTCACTACTATTGCGATACTCTCTAGTCAGCTCATGTGGGTTTTCAACCATGCTTACAATGCGTCCAGGTTTATCACCTAAAACTGCAATTCGAGTTCCTAAAAGCGCTGCTTCTTCAATCGAGTGGGTCACAAGGATTTGTGTATATCGATGACGATTAAAGGTGTCGATAAGCAAATCTTGCATATGTTCTTTGAGCAGTGCGTCAAGCGCAGAGAGTGGCTCGTCCATCAAGAGCAAGTCGCAATCCATTACAAGGGCTCGAGCTATTGCCAGTCTTTGCTTCATGCCGCCTGACAATTCTTGGGGATAGTATTCATCTACTCCCTCAAGCGCTACTTCATGTAAGGACTGTCGTGCGCGCTCTTGAGCTTCTGCATGGGATACGCCTCGAATTTCTAGTCCAAGCGAAGCGTTTTCAAGCACGGTTTTCCAAGGTAGTAAGCCTAAATTTTGTAAGATCAGAGCAGTGGTGTCTCTAACACCTTCAAGCGCTTCACCGTCAACTAAAATTTCTCCGCTGCTTGGCTTAATCAGGCCATCTATGAGCTGCAAAAGTGTGGATTTACCTGAGCCAGAAGAGCCTAGGATTGCTAGACTCTCATGTTCTTGTAGGGTAAATGAAATATTTTCTATGGCAGCAACTTCTTCATCGTTATGTCGATATTTTTTTGTAAGCTGCTTTAATTCTAGGGTTTGCAAAAAAGCCTCGTTTATTCTTGGGCTACTAAAGCGCCGGTCTTGCTGTCGTAGCTAACCTCGCCTTTAAGGTAGCCAAGTTCAAGCATCCAATCGAGAATTTTTTGAGCTTGTTCGTCGGTTGGTAAGGTTACTTGAGGATAGCTAGGCACAGGATAGCTTTGTTGCAAATTCTCAGGAAGCGTTGCATTTTTAATCATGAGCTCACGATAATCTTCTGGGTTTGCGTTAATTTCTTCTGCAGCCTTATTCCATGCAGCCTTTAAAGCTTCCATAGCCTTAGGATTTGCCTCTACAAATTCGCTTCTCATACCCATAACCGATTGAGAAAGGTTGTCTCCTTTGGTGTCATCGATGATAACCTTAGCACCTTGTGATTCACCTAAAGCGAGGAGAGAGCCTGGGAATACACCTGCTGCAGTATTACCTTCCATAACTACTTGGAAACGAGCGGGGAGTTTTTTCAATTCTTCTTTTTTGATTTGATCTTTTGGAATGCCTGCGTCCAGCATAAGCTCGTCCATAATGTACTCGAGCATGGTTCCAGATCCTACACCAACAGGGACTCCTGCAAGTTGTTTTACATCAGTAATATCTGAATTTGGACCAACCATAATGCCGAAGCGACCTTCTTCAGGAGTTGCGCCTAAGGTAATCCAGCTCACAGTCATAGGGGTACCGCCAGCTGTAAGGTTAGCAGCTACTGGAATATCGGTCATTGCACCATCAATAGCCTTCGCCGCAAGTGCAGCAGATAATTCTTGTGCAGACTGGAAAATGGTGATCTCAACATCGATGCCATTTTCTTCGAAATATGATTGCTCATCTGCAAGCCACATAGGTAAGAAATCTTCAGTAGCTAAGGTTCCAATTTTTGCTACGGATGCTTCTTCGGTGTTAGCGTTGCCACAGGCAGCAAGGGCTAAAGCGAGTACCGCTGCCATGACAAGTGACACAACAAGCGATAGCTTTGTGCGAACTGTTTTAATAAGCACAATAAAACTCCGTTCTTAAAGGGGGATTAATAAACATTAGAATTATAGGCCTTACTATCTATAATTTAAAGGTGTGTTGTAATAATAAGTAATTTAAATTG